>NZ_JAXQNN010000001.1:600000-900000 GCF_034427455.1 Jeotgalibacillus haloalkalitolerans
CGACATGAATATTTCATACGAACAGCTTCTTCAGAAAATTTCACAGGAAGCGAATAAAGCACAGGGAGCAGCGCCTGGTCGTCAGCGCGAGCATTTGCGCTCTATACAGACATTATGCGAGCTTGCACTTGGACAGGAGGAATCGGCGCCTGCACCAGGAAGGCAGCCACAGCCCCCGGTCCAGCCGGTAATGCAGCCGCAGCAGGTCCAATCCTATCAGCAGCCAAGCCCGCTGCAGGAAAAGCCGATCGAAACAGACGGCGGCAATGGTGATTCATTGTTTGATTTTTAAAGTAATTATCTTATGGAACCGCTATTGGTTTGCGCTTCAGGCGGACGCTTTCCGCGCGGCGTGCGCTGAGCCTCCTCGGCTTTGCCTGTGGGGTCTCAGCTCTCACGCTCCTCGCGCTGGAGTCGCCGCCTTACGCGCAAACCAATAGCTAGAATTTTACAAATCATTTAAAAACCGTTTTTGAGTGATAATTTGATATATTGAGCTGGTGGTTGGAGTGGGGGGACGGAGACTCCCGCCCCAGGAGGGGACAGGTGAGACCAGGTATGGCGAAGCCTGTGGGCTCAGCGCCCGGGGGCAGGAAAGCGCAGTCCCCCACGGGAACCATCAGCGGTTAAAAGCTCCAAACAGGAAAGGAAGTCTCAAATGAAAATACTATTAATTATTGGTGCAATCAATGCATTTCTATCAGTCGCGCTCGGAGCTTTTGGTGCACATGCACTTGAAGGTAGAGTAGAGCCAAAATACCTTGATACATGGAACACAGCGGTGCAATATCAGATGTTCCACGCAACAGCCATCTTAATTACCGGTGTGTTAATCGGCACACTTCCGGCGTCAGGTCTTTTCGGAACTGCGGGCTGGTTATTTGTGGGGGGAATCGTGTTCTTCTCAGGAAGCCTGTATGTATTAAGTCTCACAGGAATCAGTGTGTTGGGTGCCATCACACCAATTGGCGGTTTGTTGTTCCTGGGTGGATGGGTCTGCCTGATTATCGCGATTGCTAAAGTTTTATAAAAAGTAAAGAGAGTCCGATATTCCGGGCTCTCTTTTCGTTTTATTGCCCCACATTATTAAACGGATATTCGTACTCAATCTCCCCGTCAAACGTTGCATAATCCAGATAAATAAGCGGCAGCAGATATCTTTTTCCGGTATTCGGATCGCTTAAAATCAGATGATCACGTCCGGCTGCTTCAATAATGCCTTTAAAAATTTTAGCGTTCCAGTCCTTATTGTTTTCAAATGTCATATAGACAGTCGTCGGCTTACCCCGATTTAATCTGAAAATATTTTCAATATACGATTCTTCCACAGGCGGACGAGCGGGCTGCTGAGCCTGCTGTTGCTGGCCATAGTAGTATTGATAATTAGGGTAGTAACCACCGTACTGTCCCGTACCGTACTGCCCCGTAGAATAAGATGGATTCATTGTCATTTTTATTCTCCCTCCAGTCAGTTACACAATATGAACAGCAACGCGATTTTATACATAAAAAAACCTCCAGCCACATTTGACTGGAGGGAACTTCTTATACGTGAAGAAACTTCGGCAGGTCCTCATCTTCAAGCAGGTTACCTACATAGAACGCACCAAATTCACCATAGCGCGCACTTGTTTCATCAAAACGCATTTCATATACAATTTTCTTAAACTGCAGCACATCATCCGCATAGAGCGTTACGCCCCATTCCCAGTCATCAAAGCCGACTGACCCTGAGATAATCTGCTTGATCTTGCCTGCATATTGACGGCCGATCATACCGTGATCATACATCAGCTTTTTACGGTCTTCCATTGAAAGCATGTACCAGTTATCATTGCCTTCACGCTTTTTATCCATTGGATAGAAGCAGATATGCTTTGATTTTGGCAGCTTTGGATACAGACGTGATCTCACATAAGGGTTTTCATAAGGATCTTCATCAGAATCCTTTGATCCATAGCTTCCAAGCTCAACAACAGACACATACGAATAAGTAGGTACTGTATAATCAGCAATCGTTAATTTGTTAAATTCATTTTCAAGGTCATTCAGCTCTTCCATTGTCGGACGCAGAATGAATAATACGAAATCTGCCTTCTGTCCAACAATTGAATAGAACGAATGACTGCCCTGGTCCTGATCCTGTACGTCATTCAGCTTCTTTAAAAACTGCTGGAACTCATTGATCGCTGCTGTGCGCTCATCGCTTGTCAGCTGCTTCCACGAAGTCCAGTCCATCTTACGAAAATCATGCAGGCCATACCAGCCATCCAGCGTAGTTGCCGCTTCACTCATATTCAGTCACTCCTAAATGAAATGTCATATAAACTCACTGCTTCTATCTTATCATAAAGGGAACAGGGACAGCTAATGAGGGAGGAGGGGTTCATGGAATTGTTGGAGTTGTAAACCGCTAATTTCCGCTGCGGATGGGCGCTTTCCGCGGCCGCGCGGTGAGCCTCCTCAACGCTGCGCGTCTGCGGGGTCTCACCTGTCGCTTCTATGCCGCAGGAGTCGCCCATCCTCCGCTGCAATCAGCTTTGTAATACTTTTTCAAATGATAATTTCTATAAAGTACAAGCGTCAGCATTATTGTAACTTAAAGTAGATTATTTTAAACAATCTTAGCTGATTGTAGTGGAAGGCGGGGACTCCGGGACGATTAGTGGGAAGCTGAGACCCCGCAGGCGGAGCCGAGGAGGCTTAGCAACCACCGTCCGGAAAGCCTCCCGCCTGTAACGGAAATCAGCGGTTTAAATAACTCATCCATTTAAAATTGTCCGAAAACAAAAACTTTTTTAATGAAAACGTTGACATAAAGGGTATTGGTTGAATTCACTTGCAGATGGGGTATGCTTACATGTAGAGACCAATTTAGGAGGATGAATCATGAGCGATTTATTCACAGGATTAAAAGAAAAATTAACTGGTAAAGAACGCCGTATTGTATTTCCTGAAGGATCAGACGAACGTATTTTAAGAGCAGCAAGCCGTCTTGCAGCAGAAAATATTTTAACACCAATTCTTGTCGGTAACCCGAACGCCATTGCTGAAAAAGCTGACGAAGCAAACGTGATTTTAGATGGATGTGACATTGTCGATCCGTCATCATACCCTGAATTCGACTCGCTTGTTTCATCATTCGTTGAGCGCCGTAAAGGGAAAGCAACGGAAGAACAGGCACGCGAGATTCTTTTAGATGAAAATTATTTCGGCACAATGCTTGTCTACACAAACCGTGCAGATGGTCTTGTGAGTGGAGCGGCACATTCTACTGCAGATACAGTGCGCCCGGCATTACAGATCATCAAGACAAAAGAAGGCATCAAAAAGACTTCAGGCGTATTCATTATGGTACGCGACGATGAAAAGTATGTATTTGCTGATTGCGCAATCAACATTTCACCAGACAGCAATGACCTGGCTGAAATCGCGCTTGAAAGTGCAAAGACTGCTGAAATGTTCGACGTGGACCCACGCGTTGCGATGCTGAGCTTCTCAACAAAAGGTTCAGCGAAATCACCTGAAACTGAAAAAGTAACTGAAGCAATCAAGATCGCAAAAGAAGCAAATCCTGAGCTGACACTTGATGGTGAATTTCAGTTCGATGCAGCTTTCGTTCCTTCAGTAGCGAAAAGCAAGGCACCTGATTCAGAAATCCAGGGTGATGCAAACGTATTTGTATTCCCAAGCCTTGAAGCTGGTAACATCGGCTACAAAATCGCACAGCGCCTTGGCGGATTCGAAGCAGTTGGCCCGATCCTTCAGGGACTGAACGCACCGGTGAATGACCTTTCACGCGGATGTAACGAAGAAGACGTGTATAAGCTTGCGTTAATTACTGCAGGTCAGTCACTATAATAGAATGAATCCCCCGTCTGAACGAGCAGACGGGGGATTTTTTGCGTGGTGGTATGTTTACATTATTGCTGCGTGAACGCAGTATGGTGCTTCGCGATGTAGCGATACACCCGGATTGAATGTTGTATTATTCGAATTCATGTAGCAATCCGCTTGGGTTGAGTGCAGTGTCATGCAAATCGACGTAGCGACACACCCGGGTTGAGTGCAGTGTCATGCAAATCGACGTAGCACTACCCCCGTGTTGAATTGTATCCCCCGAGTTAAACAGTCGTATCAGCATCCCCACAAAAAAAAGCGGAGACCCGGTCTCCGCTGTCCTCAAACATTATTTCATTTCAACCAGTTGAAGCTCCGGCTGTTCTTTCTTCGTTGTACAGATCGACTCCCAGTCGTGGGCAGCCCCGTCCCGCATCGTAACAATACGGTCTGCAATGGCTTTGGAGTCTTCAAGATCGTGTGAGACGAAGATGGACGTGATGCCTGTCTTTTTGATAATCTCTCTCAGCTCGCTGCGGATTTTGATCTGCAGGCCGGCATCGAGGTTACTGAATGGCTCATCAAGTAAAAGAAGAGAAGGCTTTGGTGCGAGTGCACGTGCCAGTGCAATCCGCTGCTGCTGTCCTCCACTTAATTCGTGTGGGTAGCGCTTGGCATAGGCAGTCATATTGACAAGCTCAAGTACTTCTTCAGCGCGCTGCTTTCTTTCACGGCGGCTGAGCTTCTTTAAGCCGAATTGAATGTTTTCAAGCACAGTCATATGTGGAAACAATGCGTAATCCTGGAACACCATACCGATTCCGCGCTTTTCAGGAAGCACGAAGCGGCGGTCATCCGTCATCACTGCACCATCAATTGAAATTTTACCTTTTGAAGGGACCTCAAGACCGCAAAGCAGGCGCAGCACAGTACTTTTACCGCTGCCGCTGTCACCCTGGATGGAAATGATTTCACCCTGTTCAATTTCTAATTGGAAATGGTTAATGGTATTCGTTTTCGCTTTTCCATAACAAAAGCACAGGTCTTTGATTTCGACGAACATATCAATTCGGCTCCTTTTCTAAAACTTGATGGAAGATATAAATCGCAATACCGCTGATGACGACAATCAGGATAGAAGCAAGAGAAGCTTCATGAATTTGCTCGTCACTCGCGTACTGATAAGCTTTAGTGGCTAAAGTGTCAAAGTTAAATGGCCGTAAAATCAGGGTTAAAGGCAGTTCTTTCAAAATATCGATAAAGACCAGTATAAAGCCGCTGATCAATGGAACTTTTATCATACGCAGGTCCACTTTGAAAAATGTCTTTGTCAGATTTTCACCTAACATTCTTGATGCTTCCGTATATTTGTTTCCGATTTTATCAAAGCCGGCTTCAACTGAATTGTAGCCGATCGCGAGGAAACGGATAATATATGCTGAAATCAGAATGAATAAGCTTGTGCTTAAGAATAGGGAAGCTTCCATTCCGACTGCTTCATAAAAGGCAAACAGCCATTTATCAAGATCAATGAAGATGGTACTGATCCCGACTGCGATAACGGCACCGGGAATTGAATACCCGAGAATCGTTATGCGGGCAGCAGACTTTGAAACAAAGCTCTGATGCATTCTCGCAAAGTTTGCGATAATCACGGCAAACACCATCACAAGTGCTGCGCCGATAAAGGAAACAAGCACTGAGTTTGTGATAAATGATGTGAATTCAGGTGATGCAATCTTTTCAAATGTTAAGATCATCCAGTCCACCATTTGGATAAATGGAATTAAAAATGCGAGCATGAAAATCATCAAACAATAGCCAAATGCAAGCCAGGCCTTTGATCCATTTAGCTTAATTGGTGTCAGCGGTCTTGTTTTTGCCGTGGTTGAACTGTATTTCTTACGTCCGCGCATCACTTTTTCAAGAATCAGGATGGCGAAGACGATAAACATCAGAGTTGCTGCAAGCTTGATCGCTGAATTCAGATCATTCATGCCAAACCACGTCTGGAAAATCGCTGTACTGAATGTCGGGACGCCGAAATACTGAACGAGGCCGTAATCATTTAACACCTCAAGCAGTACCAGGCTGACGCCGCCTACAATCGCACCGCGTGAAATCGGGAGTACAACTTTGAAATAGATCTCCCATGAATTCCTGCCAAGCAGCCGCGCATTCTCAACAAGTGAAGCAGACTGATGCGCAAGGAACGCACGTGTAATCGTATATACATAAGGAAATAAAAACATTGTGAAAATAAATACTGCACCAGGCAGGTTCAGTATATTTACATACGACTGGTTGATTGAAATATCCCAGTTGTTCCTGAGCGTCGTCTGGATCACGCCGGTATAATCGAGGATCCCGTTATAGGTGTATCCTGCGATAAACGGAGGGATCGCGAGCGGCAGTATCAACGCCCACTTAAAAAATTTCTTCATCGGAAAGTCATAGGCGGATACAAGCCATGCAAGACTCGTGCCGACTAAAATCGTGAACAATCCGGTAAATAGCATAATCAAACCTGTATTCTTTAACAGGTCAGGCAGAATAAACTCCTGGATATGTGCCCAGTTTTCTGCTTTCTCAGTAAAAAAGTTAATTAAGATCGTTAAGTTTGGAAGCAAAATCAGAATAACAATGATTAAGCTTAAGAGTGACCAGATATTCAGATAACCTGGTATTTTTCGAAACACCTTCAAGCTGGACACGTCCTTAAAATCTGCAATTCAATGTACAAACAAATAGCTTGCAATCGTTCCCTGATAATGATAACAGTTCTCATTTGATTTGTATAGTTGAAAACGCTTATTTAGCAGGAATTACCGCAGGGAAGGGTGTCTGCTGTGTCAAAATTTAGACAAATTGCATGGGGGCGGTGGTTGTGCGTAGCGCGCGGCGGCGTGGTGCGAAAAAATGAAAAGGTGATTGAAAAAAGAGTGGAGGTGATCGATATATGGCTGGAGGTGGCGTAAAAATCGCATCCTTAGGCTGCGGCAGGTGAAAAAACAAAAAGGTGAGTCTAAAAAATCAGGAAGGTGATAGATATATTGCGTAAGGTGATTTAATTAGCAGCGGGCCCCATCGCCCGATCTTAAAGGCTCCTCATCCTAAAATATCCTATCTTTATTCATGATCCATCTTCAGCCCTTTATGCACTTAGGTCAAAAGCTTTAAATCTTTTAGTTTCTCAAGGGCATGAAGGGCAGGGGAGTGTGCGAAAAACGGAAAAGGTGATTGATAAAAGGACAGAGGTGATAGATAAATCTCCGGAGATGACGCAAAAACCGGCTGTCTAAGCCTTTGGCGAAGAAAAAGCTAAAAGGTGAGTGAATTAATAAAGGAGCTGATTGATATATCACAAAAGCTGACGTAAAAAAGATATAAAAAAGCTGCATCACCTGAAACCAGGCGATACAGCTTATTCGTTCTTATTTCCAGCCAACTTCATTCATAATCTGAAGGGCACGTGCATTGTTTTCACCAAGTTCAGTCAGGTTAATGTCCTGTGCTTTGAACTCGCCCCAGCTTTGCAGAAGCTCTGAAGCTTCAACGTTTTCGTTTGCAGGGTACTCATAGTTTGCAGCAGAAAATTCTTTCTGTGCAGCTTCAGAAGATAGGAACTCAATGAACTTCTGAGCGTTTTCTGTGTTCTTGCTGCTTGCTGTTACGCCGGCACCACTGATGTTAACGTGTGTACCTGTAGTGTCCTGGTTAGGGAATACCACTTCAAGACCTTCAGCAACTTTTACTTCTTCTTCATCTTCAGAATTCAGCATTTGACCAAGGTAGTAAGTGTTCATAACAGCTACATCACCTTCACCGGCAGCAATTCCTTTTGCCTGGTCACGGTCTCCGCCTTCAGGGTCACGTGCCATGTTGTTTACAATACCTTCAGACCATTCTTTTGCAGCGTCTTCACCGTTAAGTGAAATCATAGATGCAACAAGTGACTGGTTATAAATGTTTTCAGAAGAACGGATCAGCACGCGGCCTGCCATATCTTCTTCAGTTAATGATTCGTAAGTCTGGATTTGTTCAGCGTCAACTTTTTCCGGATTATATACGATCACACGTGCACGCTTTGTTAAACCGAACCACTGGTTATCAGTGTCACGAAGGTTTTCCGGAATGTTTTCATTCAGTGTATCGCTTTCGATTGACTGAAGCAGTTCAAGATCTTTCGCACGGTGCAGACGGCCTGCATCAGCTGTCATAAATACGTCAGCCTCAGATGCGACACCTTCACGCTCAAGACGTGCGATTAACTCATCATCTTTACCCTGAATCACATTCACTTCAATACCAGTTTCTTCAGTAAACTGATCATAAAGCGCCTGGTCTGTCTCATAATGACGACCGGTATAAAGGTTAACTTCTCCAGCTGATTCCTCAGTAGCTGCTGAATCGTCTGAAGAACCGTTGTCTTCAGTTGTTTCTTCTTCCCCTGAATTTCCGCAAGCCGTTAAGATTGCAAGAATCAGAGCTAGACCAAATAAATACCATGCTTTTCTCATGATGTACACTCCTCTTATGTAGATTTAATTGAAAATGATTATCAGCACTATTCAAATTATAATGATAATCA
Organism: Jeotgalibacillus haloalkalitolerans; assembly: GCF_034427455.1. NCBI lineage: Bacteria > Bacillati > Bacillota > Bacilli > Caryophanales > Caryophanaceae > Jeotgalibacillus > Jeotgalibacillus haloalkalitolerans. The sequence goes on from NZ_JAXQNN010000001.1 coordinate 608,432, forward strand.
TTCTCAAGTCAATAGTTTTTTGAAAATTAGTATGAACGTTTTCTAAATGGTATCTATGATATAATTTTCTCAGTTTGATAAAGAGGAGAATAAACGTATGGAAGATCAGGGTTTGAAGCTGTTAAAACAGCCAATATGGAGAGTGATAGACCAGTCGAGTCTCGGACCTTCATTTGAAGCGCTGCAGTCCTTTGCGATGGATGATACGCTTTGTGCATCATCAGGGAGCGGGGATGCACCTGCCACAGCACGCTCATGGGTGCACCACCGGACAATCGTACTTGGTACACAGGATGCCCGCACACCACATTTAGAAGAAGGACTGAAGCTCCTTGAAAAAGAGGGGTGGCGATATATCGTTCGCAATTCTGGCGGTCTTGCTGTTGTCCTTGATGAAGGTGTATTAAATATTTCACTCGTATTTTCTGAAGCAGATAAAGGAATTGATATCAATAGCGGCTATGACGCCATGCATGCACTTGTAAAAGAGATGTTTGCTGATTTCGGTCAGGAGATTGAAGCATACGAGATTGTTCATTCATACTGTCCGGGAAGCTATGATTTAAGTATAAATGGAAAAAAGTTCGCCGGTATCTCTCAAAGACGCCTGCGGGGAGGCATCGCCGTGCAGATTTATCTGTGTATGAATGGCAGCGGATCTGAGCGAGCAGAACTGGTACGGCGTTTTTATGAACGCGCGGTCCAGGGCGAGCAGACAAAATTCAGCTATCCTGATATTCACCCTGAACATATGGCATCACTATCAGAGCTGTTTGGCGTTGAGCTGACCGTCCAGGACGGAATGCTGCGCTTTCTGAATGCACTGAAGTCCGTGAGCGGCGAGCTGGTTGCAGGTTCACTGAACGGTGAAGAGCTGGACATGTATGCGGCTTATTATGACCGGGTTGTGAAGCGGAATGAGAGCGTCTTAGGGAAATAAAAAATGAGCGAAAGGCCGGGGAAAGGGTCTTTCGCTTTTTTATGGTCGATCTGGCCGGGTCTGGGCTGGACTAGTGAACTCGCGTGACGGTTGTATTCGGGTGAGTTCTGGACTGGGATGGGAATTCTGTCACCAATCGAGGTAATTCCATCACCTTTTAAATTATTCGAACTGCCCAGCTAACCTTCGCCTCTAGGACCTGAACGCCGTCCACTTTTCTTAGTGCTCAGCAACCTTCTCCAAGTTCCCATTCCGGTCCATCTTAAATGTATTCGCATGCTCTTGCTCGTTAAACAGCACAAGCTTTCTTGCACGGTTCATGATTTGCATTAGCGTATCATAATCCTCTTTCATGGCAGACTCTCGTTCTTCTAAATACTGTACTTTCTTTTCAAGAGAGCGGCATTTTTCCTGCCAGACTTTCACTTCTGAGGAGAGTCTGTCAGAGTGTTGCAGTGAACCTTTCCGGTCAAGCTGCTGAAGATATGCGATGACGGCACTTAATGTCAACTCCGATACACGCTTTTCAGGCTGAGGGGCAGGCTGTGCAAAGGCTGGTGCGGTTTCAGTATGCTCCTCCGCAATTTCTTCATTCATCGAAACTGGCTCCTCAATTTCAAAGCCCTCCGGAACAGAAAAATCGGGCTGATATAATACTTTCTTTTTACCGGAATGATCCTTGCCAAGCAGTCTGTTACGCTGCTTCCGCTGTTTTTTTGCAAGAGTTAAAGCATGCTCGAACTGACTGCGTACCACCGCATTCCACCTGAATCCGCATGCAGCAGAAGTCCGGTCCAGCTTATCTCCGGCTTCCTCAAATGCATTCAACTGCGTACTTCCTTCTCTCACGTGCCGCAGCACAGTGTCTGCCAGCAATAAATCATCCTCTTCCATCCATGCATCCTGACGGTTTTTCATCCTCGTCACTCCAATCTTTGAATCTTTCTGCTACCATTTTCCCCCCAGTGTAAAAGTTTTATACATCACGTTTAGAAAAAAATTTGCATTGCACAAGATTGAAACCGTGACTTCATGTCATGTACAATTAAATGCAGCGAACAAATTTATATGAAGACTACATATCAAAAGCCGTTCTGCACAAAAGCTGACGGCTGTTTTACTTTCACTTTTACAGTTTCAGTAAGTTTGAAAAGTGGAACTATATAACTTATTGAGATTTCTATATGAAGTGAGATGCTGTTTATTACACGCACCAGATAATGAAGCAAATCGATTATAATTACAGCGTTGACCGGAGGCGACTCCGGGACGATTAGTGGGAAGCTGAGACCCCGGAAGCCGCAGGCTGAGGAGGCTCAGCAACCACCGTCCGGAAAGCGTCCGCCTGAAACGCAGGTCAGACGCCACCATTAAAGAACCAGACAATATATTTATTTTCCCGTCTCAAAAACTGAGACACCGGCATTTAAAAATAGTTGAAATTTGTCAAGTCGTGAAGTAAAAAAATAACCCGTTATAATAAGAAATAACGAAAGAGATGAGGGACACACATGACGTATGCGCAGCAAAAACTGGCTGAGGAAAAAGTATTCAAAGACCCTGTCCACCGCTATATTCACGTGCGGGATCAGGTTGTCTGGGACCTTGTCGGAACGCGTGAATTTCAGCGTCTGAGAAGAATCCGTCAGCTTGGAACGACCTATCTGACTTTTCACGGAGCAGAGCACAGCCGGTTCAACCACTCGCTGGGTGTATATGAAATCATCCGCCGGATTGTAGATGACGTATTCGCTCAGAGACCTGAATGGGATCACAGTGAACGCCTGTTATGTCTCTGTGCGGCACTGCTGCATGACCTCGGGCACGGTCCGTTTTCACATTCATTTGAAAAAGTGTTTGATCTGGACCACGAGGATTTTACTCAGGAAATCATACTGGGTAACACAGAAGTGAATCAGGTGCTGTCAAAAGTGTCACCTGATTTTCCGCAAAAAGTAGCTGACGTGATTGCCAAAACGTATGAAAACAAACAGGTGATCAGTCTGATCTCAAGTCAGATTGATGCTGACCGTATGGATTATCTGCAGCGGGATGCTTATTTTACAGGGGTCAGCTACGGACATTTTGACATGGAAAGAATTTTGCGTGTGTTAAGACCTGTGGATGATCAGGTGGTTATCAAATCAAGCGGGATGCATGCGGTGGAAGACTATATTATGAGCCGCTATCAGATGTACTGGCAGGTGTATTTCCATCCCGTGACACGCAGTTCGGAAGTGATTTTAACGAAAATTCTTCACCGTGCAAAAGAACTGAGCAGTCAGGGGTACGAATTCGCTTACGAGCCGAGACATTTTAAATCAATGTTTACAGGGAATGTGACGCTGAAAGATTATCTGAACCTTGATGAATCCGTCGTCACCTACTATTTTCAAATGTGGGAAGATGAAAAGGATCCGATTTTAAGAGATCTGTGTGACCGTTTTATGCAGCGCAGACTGTTCAAATACGTTGAATTCGATCCTTCAAAGGAATATAAAAAATTAAATCAGCTTGAGCGGCTGTTTAGAGAGGCGGAGCTCGATCCGGACTATTATCTGGTGGTTGACTCATCTTCAGATCTGCCGTATGATTTCTACCGGCCTGGAGAAGAAGAGGAAAGAGTTCCAATCCATTTATTAATGCCAGGCGGTGAAATCAGAGAACTTTCACGCCAATCTGAGATTGTGGACGCAATTTCAGGGAAAAGAAGAACAGACCATAAATTGTATTATCCAAAAGATTGCCTGATGGATGATTCATCTCATAAAGAAACAAAACAGAAAATCCTCGACATCCTCGGGGTAACAGAACGCTAAAAGGGGAGAAAGTCAATGATGAAGGATCACGCCCGGCTTATGCAGGCATTTTCAGCAGTAGATGAAATTGTCGGCAGAAAAAAGCTGCAGAAGATCATTTTTATCGCCAAAAAGCACAATTATGCATTCCATGAAAAATATCAGTTCCATTTCTTCGGACCCTATTCTGAAGAATTAACACTTAGAGTAGAAGAACTGTGCAACATGGGCTTTTTAAAAGAATATAACGAGAAAAAAAGCGGCTATTATCAGTACCGCTACGAAATCACGGATGAAGGAAGAGACTTTCTGGCATCACAGAATGAAACGCCGGGAGCGGAACTTAAACCTTTTCTGACAGACCTCAACCAGCAATCCTCCAGATTTCTTGAACTCGTCTCAACGATTCTATACTTCGATTCTCTTGAAGAGCAGGAATGTATCGAAAAAGTAAGGAAAGTAAAAGAAAAACAAAACTATACAGATGATGAATGTCAGGAAGCTTTGTCATACATAGCGCATTTGAAGACATTATCTTAGATTGTGACCTCTCCATTGATGGAGGGGTTTTTGTTTTGAGTAATTTTTTTTTGTGGTGGGTGGTTAGTTGGTGGTTCCGAAAATTATAGCTGGTGTTCAGGAGATTATGTGGTGTGTTCATGAAATGACGATGAGTGTTCAGAAGATTACCACCATGGTTCAGGACGTTTTACGGGTGGTCCCTGAAATTGTGTAATTAGAACTACACCATTCTGATAGAAAAATAATTGATACACATAGATTATGATCACCACTCAGGTTCATTGAAGCGGAAGGGGGCGACTCCGGGACGATTAGTTGGAAGCTGAGACCCCGCAGGCGCAGCCGAGGAGGCTCAGCAACAACCGTCCGGAAAGCGTCCCCCTGAAGCGTAAATGGACCGGTATAGAAAAATCATCAAAATAAACTTGAGCGTTTTTGGATGTTTTTGAAAGAAAATGATTGATTTATGTAAGCGTTCTCTTTATAATGAAATTACAAACAACACGAGAAGGAGAATGGATATGCTGACTGAAGAGCGTTATTCCATCATTTTGGATAAGCTGAAGTCGTTTGAAACAGTGAAGATCCAGGAGTTGATCGACATCACAGGCGCTTCAGAATCAACAATCAGGCGGGACCTGACGGAGCTTGAGAAAAAGAAGTTCATTAAAAGAATCCACGGCGGGGCCAGAAGAATGGAACGGAAAATGGATGAGCCCGGCATGGAAGAGAAATCAGTCAAAAACCTTCATCAAAAGCAGCAAATCGCTCAGGCAGCGGCAGCACTAGTGGAAGAAGGTGACTGTATTTTCATCGATGCAGGATCAACGACGAGCCACATGATCCCCTTTTTACCTGAAGGAGACATCATTGTTGTGACAAACGGTCTGATGCATATTGAGGCTTTGATGAAAAAAGGAATTCGCACCTATTTAACGGGTGGCGCTGTGAAGCCAAAGACGAATGCACTGATCGGAAGAGGGGCCATTGATTCACTGAATGGTTACAGATTTGATAAAGCTTTTATGGGAACGAACGGTGTGCATTATGAGTCGGGCTACACCACGCCGGACCCGGAAGAAGCACAGGTGAAGGCAGCAGCGATCAGTCTTTCGCGGGAAGCTTTTGTCCTGGCGGATTCAGAAAAGATTGGTGAAATTGCATTTGCAAGGTTTGGTGAGTTAAGTGAAGCGGTGCTCATTACAGAGACGTTTGAAGAAAATGCGGAACTTTATAAAAACCAGACAAGCGTAAAAGAGGTGGAAGTATGATTTTAACAGTAACGCTTAATCCGTCAGTGGATTATGTGGTCCGCGTTGATCAATTCAGCACAGGGCATTTAAATAGAACGGATCAGACGGCATTCTATGCAGGTGGCAAAGGCATTAACGTTTCGCAGGTGCTGAAAGAGCTGGACGTGAGCAGTACGGCAACCGGATTTACCGGAGGATTCAGTGGAAGGTTTATTGAGGACACCCTTTCAGAAAAGCAGATCAAAGCTGATTTCATTCATGTTGAGGATCATTCGCGTATCAATATCAAACTGAAAACAGATGAAGAAACGGAAATTAATGCAGCAGGTCCTGTGATTTCATCTGAAAAAGTGAATGAACTGATTGAGCTGGTCAGCCGGTATGGGAAAGGCGATACGCTGGTACTTGCAGGCAGTATTCCTTCAAGTGTGGAGCGGGATTTATACGGAAAGCTTGCAGCAGCGGCTTATCAAAATGAGATGCAGATCGTCATTGATTCTGAAAAATCATTGCTTGAACCGGCACTCGGGACATCGCTGACACTGATTAAACCAAATCATAAGGAGCTCGGGGGCTATATCGGCCGGGATATTCAGACTGTTGAAGAAGCGGTGATCTATGGAAGGCAATTTTATCAGGACCATCACATTGAATATCTGATGGTTTCAATGGCTGAGCATGGCGCGGTTTTGTTCGCAGGTGACGAAACATACATTGCCACGCCGCCAGAAGGTGAACTGATTAACAGCGTAGGCGCCGGTGATTCATCTGTTGCAGGATTCCTTGCAGGTCTTGAAAAAGGTTATTCAATAGAAGAAACATTTGCGCTCAGTATGGCATGCGGTGCAGCAACCGCATTTTCAGAAGGACTTGCTGTAAAAGAACAAATTGATCACTACTTGCCAATGGTACAAATAAGGGGGTTAGCAAAATGAAGATTACTGATTTACTCACAAAAAGTACAATTAACCTGGAGCTGAAGTCAACAGAGAAGCAGGGCACAATTGACGAAATGGTCAGCCTGCTGGACCGCGCAGGAAAGCTTGCTGATGCAAAAGCATACCGTGAAGCGATTCAGGCGCGTGAAGACCAGACCACTACTGGTATTGGTGAAGGTGTAGCGATTCCTCACGCAAAGACAAAGGCGGTAAAAGAGCCTGCGATTGCATTTGGACGCTCAGTTGAGGGACTTGATTATGAATCTCTTGATGGCCAGCCTGCACATCTTGTATTCATGATTGCAGCAACGGAAGGCGCAAACGATACACATTTACAGGCGCTGAGCCGTTTGTCAGTCCTGCTTTTAAAAGATGAGGTAAAACAGGGGCTGCTGGATGCAAAAACACCTGATGACGTGATTGCGCTGATCTCGAGCTTTGAAGAAGAGGAAGCAGAGGAAGAGCAAACGACTGGAGAAGTACAGGGTCAGATTTTAGCAGTAACAGGCTGTCCGACAGGCATTGCGCACACATACATGGCAGCTGATGCATTGAAGAATAAAGCTAAAGAAATGAATGTGCCAATCAAGGTTGAAACGAATGGGTCAGACGGCGCGAAAAACGTGCTGACTGCTGAAGAAATTGAAAACGCTGTAGCAATTATCGTAGCGGCCGATACAAAGGTTGAGATGGAACGTTTTAAAGGAAAGCGTGTCATTGAAGTACCGGTAACAGACGGAATCCGTAAAACTGAAACGCTGATTAACCGTGCGATTAAGCAGGATGCACCTGTTTATCAGGGCAGCGGCGGCAGCGAAAAGAGAGAAGAAGGTCAGGCAAAGGGACGTTCAGGCGTTTACAAACACCTGATGAACGGTGTATCAAATATGCTTCCGTTTATCGTAGGTGGAGGAATCCTGATTGCACTTTCCTTCATGTTTGAGGATCAGATTACAGGTGAACGTTCAGCGCTTGGTGATATCTTAAGCTATATCGGTGGAGAGAACGCATTTGCACTGATTATTCCGGTTCTGGCAGCATTTATCGCAATGAGTATTGCAGATCGTCCGGGCTTTGCACCTGGTATGGTCGGCGGTCTGATGGCAGCTTCAAGTAATGCAGGTTTCCTTGGCGGTATTATCGCCGGCTTCCTTGCAGGTTACTTAGTACTTGGATTAAAACGCGTATTTGCCAACCTGCCACAGGTATTTAACGGGTTAAAACCGGTTCTGATTTATCCGCTGTTTGGTATTTTAATCACAGGTTTGATCATGTATTGGGCAGTTCAGCCGCTTAGCGCGATTAACCAGGGTGTCATTGACTGGTTAGGCGGTCTTGGAACAGGAAACCTTGCACTGTTAGGCCTGCTGCTTGGCGGTATGATGGCGATTGATATGGGTGGACCGATCAACAAAGCAGCTTATGCATTCGCACTTGCAGTCGCAGCTGACGGTCAATTCGGACCACAGGCAGCTGTTATGGCCGGTGGTATGGTGCCGCCGCTTGGAATGGCACTTGCAACAACACTTTTCCGTAAAAAGTTCAACGAGCAGGAGCGTAAAACAGGGGTGTCAGCATACTTCCTTGGTGCATTCTTCATCACAGAAGGTGCAATTCCATTCGCAGCAGCCGATCCACTGCGCGTGATCCCTGCAGCAGTAGCCGGTTCAGCAGTCGCAGGCGGTCTGACACTATGGTTTGACCTTGCACTGCGCGCACCGCACGGCGGAATCTTCGTATTCCCGACGCTTGAAGGCGCAGTGATTAACATTCTGCTGTATGTCATTGCAATTGTAGCTGGTACAGTGGTCACTGCGTTGACAGTTGGATTTTTGAAGAAGCCGGTTGTGGCATAAGCGGTTGGTTCATTAAATTACATGTAATGTTCAGAAGATAACATGTCCTGTTCATGAAATATTTCGGGTGATTCATGACATGATCCCCACAGTTCAGGAGATAGTAAAATTAGACCTATGCGCGACAGCGCCAAAAAACTTCCTCAAGGCGAAGCCTGAGGAAGTTTTTTATGCTATTTATTATTGATCACTTACCCTCACGCCGCCAACACCATAATCCGTCTTCTTCATTTCTTCAATAATAATCGAAACCTTATCCGGCGTTGCACCAGTTGTCTCAACCACTGCATCTGTAACCTTTTCAACAAGTGCTCTTTTCTGGTCATCGCTGCGACCCTCAATCATTTTCACTGTAACAATCGGCATATCAAAGATCTCCCCTCAAAGTGTATTCATCGTCTTCAATTGATCTCATATGATACAATTAAATCTGATAACGTATATTTATTGTATATGATTTTTAAGGCTTTTACATAAAGTAAAGATTGACTGGATGGTTTTGGTTAGAAGTACTTTCAAACTACCTGCACAGCTGTGATTGAAGCGGAAGGGGGCGACTCCTGCGGCAGGAAGGGATAGGCGAGATCAAGCATGGCGAAGCCTGCGAGCTCACCGCCCGGCCGCGGAAAGCGTCCCCCTGCAGCGGAAATCAACAGTAAAAATTAGCGGAGTAACACGTAAAGGAGCGAACATATATGTCAGACAAAAAGAAAAATATCGGCTTCAACATCATCAAAAACGACCCGACAGATGGACACGGCGGATTTGGTGTCGGTTCACTGAGTCTGGATAACGTATCACCGGTCATTATCGACGTCAAGGAGCAGGAAGCGGAAGTTGATATCGGCGCGATGCACGCCAGATCCAAAGTCGAAAAGAGGATCAAATTTACAACGAACCGTGAAGACTCAGCCGGTGGGAAGGATTACTGGCTTGTCTGGGTAACGATTGACCGTAAACCTGAAGGACCTTATTATGCAGGTGTGACTGCCTGTGAAATGGTTGTGAACGTTGAGAAGAGAAGAGGGTACAAGGTTCTTGCGGATCACGTCAATCTGATGGATAAATCAATGAAACGTAAAATCATTGTTGACCATATGGATGACACGTCTAAAAAAGTACTGGCGGATTTCCTGAAATCCCACAATGAAGCATTTTGGAATGCATCTGAAGCGGAACTTCACGAGGCGCTGCTGTCAACAGAAAAATGATATTCGTGAACAAATTGTGACGGATTGTAGAAAACTGTCACTGATTATTGCTAGAGGCGGATAAAGAGAGTAAAATTACTTTACAGTTGCATTGAATATGTAGCTAGGACACGAAAAGACCCGAGGCCGCACACCTCGGGTCTTTTTGCGTCCAAAAAAGTTACTCCATAAACCATTTTTCAAACCAGTTTTCATCCTCTGAATGTCCATTAACCGGTTCTCCCGGCGGTGCCGCAGCATTTCCGTCACAGTCCTCTAAAGGTGCTGTCTGCTCAAGAAAATAAGCAGTCCGTTCTCCGCAGGATTCACCTGACAGCAGCCCGGTATGCGGATCCATCTGAACGGCTGTGACACCAGGCGGCGGGACAAAGAAGGCTTCAGGCTTTTCTGCGTGAGCTCGCTCCATAAAGCGCAGCCAGATCCATTTCGCTGCCTGTTTATCCTCTGTAAGCGTTAAGGTCCGCGCATCATCATAGCCTGTCCATACGCCTGCGTTCAGCATTGGGGAAAAGCCGATCATCCACTGATCGGTATCCGTTGTGCCGGATTTTGCTGCATATTCACGTGTTTTTTCATCTAAAAGGGTGATACCTGTAACAGTTGAATAATCATTGAGTGCAGGATCAAATGTCCCTGTGAGCATATGAGTCATCACAAACGCCTGCTGCTCGTCAATGATCCGCTTGGCTTTCTTTTTAGACTCGTAGATTACTTCTCCATCAGGCGCTTCAATCTTTCTGATCAATACAGGCTTCACTTTTTTACCGCCATTTGCAAAAACGGAATACGCATTGAATAACTCCAACGGCACCGCTTCAGACGTGCCGAGCGCAGCTGAAGGAACCTCATCAACCGGTGTACTTATACCGAATTCCTTTGCCTGACTCTTTAATACATTGCTGCCGAGAAACTCATGCGCTTTTACCGCGTAAATATTATCCGAAATAGCAATCGCCTGGGCAAGAGTAATGGCATCATTCGCATATTTCTGGTTAAAGTTTTGAGGAGCATACTCGCTTCTGCCCTCATCATACGTGAAAGTGGTTGGTTCACTCCGCATTGTAGTAGCAGGCGTAAACCCTTTTTCCAGTGCAGCCGTATATAGAATGGGCTTCATGGTCGACCCCGGTTGCCTGAATGCCTGTGTCACACGGTTAAAGGGACTCTTTTCAAAATCCCGGCCGCCAGTCATCGCTTTCACTTCACCGCTCTCAGGGTCAATCGCTGCAAAAGCGACTTCAAGATCAGTCGCCGGCATATTCTCTTTCACAACCTCATCCGCAATCTCCTGCAGTTCAGTATCAAGTGTTGTATAGATTTTTAACCCGCCGTACTTCAGGTAATAGGGTTCAAGATCAATGGACTCAAGCTCTTTCCAGACCGCTTCCTGAAAATAGGGAGCAGCTCCAAGAAATTCGGAAGGAGGGGAAGCGGTCACCTGAACTTTCTCCTCAACAGCTTCTTCAGCCTGTGCTTCCGTAATATCACCATTTTCGAGCATTTCTGAAAGGACAAGCTCCTGGCGTTCCTTCGCCTGATCAAAATGATCGACCGGTGAATAACCCGATGGAGACTTTGGAATCCCGGCAAGCATGGCTGCCTGGGCAAGCGTCAAATCTTCAGAGGCCACACCAAAATAATACTGGCTCGCCGCTTCAATCCCGTAACGCCCGTGACCGTAATAAATTGTATTTAAATAACCTTCAAGAATATCTTCCTTTTCATAATTCCACTCAAGACGAATCGTATATAATGCTTCATTTAATTTCCTCGCCCACGTCTTATCATGCGTTAAATAAAGATTACGCGCATACTGCTGCGAAATGGTACTCGCACCCTGCACCTTTGCCATTGCCTGAATATCAGCAACCACAGCACCCGCAATTCTTTTAATATCAAAACCTTTATGATCATAAAATTTCCGGTCTTCAACTGCAATCACGGCATTCACAGCAAAAGGGGAAATCTCATCAAGCGACTTCCAGTAGCGCTTCTCACCTGATGACCGCTCTCCAATCAGCTGATCCTCACCATCAAACAGCAGTGTAGATTGCGTAACAGCAATCGAAGGGGGCCCGGTCGTTTTAGCATAAAAATATAACACAGTGACTGAAGCACCCCATAAAAACACGAACGTAATCATACTGAGCAGAGCAAGCTGTAAAATCCTTATGCGCCGTCTCCTCTTCTTCCGCGAAACACGTCCCAACGCCTCCGCCTCCTGTTTTTTTAACCTAGTATGTGCAGAACTGCATGAAATTAATCTCTGAAACTGAAATAGAGTCAAGTCTGGTAGCAGTCTTGTCTCAGATTGTCGCTGTTTTGGTCAGGCTTGTAGCAATCTCCGCCGGATGTGTAGCGATACACCCGGGAATATGTCGTTATCCTGACCAGCGTTGTAGCAATCGCTTCCCATACATGTCGTATTAACAAATGAAGTCGCCAGCCCACACTCTATTCAAGCCGCTAACAAACCCAAAGCCAGTTACCCAACTGTATTCCAAACCATTACCCCGCCAAAAAAGTTCATACAACCACCCCAAACAATCCAAAAAACATCTTGAATTCTCCCCAAAAAAGTCTATACTTTTCCTCATGTGTGTTTTCTTTTCGAACAACGTGGAAAACACATTTAGTATGAAATGTTTTATAAGTTTTCAGGCAAAACTCAGTTCGCGATTGAATTGAATGTTGCTCATAACTTTTTTATACCATTTGAGTATTTGATCGCAGTGGGGGACGGAGACTCCTGCAGCGGAGAAGGGACAGGTGAGACCGTCAGGCAAAGCCTGAGGGGCTCACCGCCCGGCTGCGGAAAGCGGAGTCCCCCACGGAGATCAAATACGTTATCCAATACAGACAAAATTTATTTAAATAAAAGGAGAAATGCAAAATGGGCGGATTCTGGTTCACAGAAAAACAAACAGAAAACTTCGGTATCACAATGAAAATCAAACAAACACTACACTCGGAAAAAACAGACTTCCAGCAGCTCGACATGGCTGAAACAGAAGAATGGGGCAACATGCTCTTCCTTGACGGCATGGTCATGACATCCCAAAAAGACGAATTCGTATACCACGAAATGGTCGCACACGTACCGCTTTTCACACACCCGAACCCTGAAAACGTACTTGTTGTAGGTGGTGGAGACGGCGGTGTAATCCGTGAAGTACTCAAGCACCCATCTGTAAAGAAAGCAACACTTGTTGAAATCGATGGCAAAGTAATCGAGTACTCAAAGAAATACCTTCCTGAAATTGCGGGAGACCTTGAAAATGAGCGCGTGGAAGTGATCGTTGGAGATGGCTTCATGCATATTGCTGAAAGTGAAAATGAGTATGATGTGATCATGGTTGATTCAACTGAGCCTGTGGGGCCTGCAGTTAACCTGTTTACAAAAGGCTTCTATTCAGGCATTTCAAAAGCGCTGAAAGAAGACGGTATTTTTGTTGCACAGTCAGACAACCCTTGGTTCAAATCAGATCTGATCAAGCAGGTCATGAGCGATGTAAAGGAAATCTTCCCGATCACGCGCCTGTACACAGCCAACATTCCAACGTACCCAAGCGGTCTTTGGGCGTTCACACTTGGATCTAAAAAGCATGATCCACTAAAAGTAGCAGAAGAAAGATTCCATGAAATTGATACGAAGTATTACACAAAAGAGCTTCACAACGCAGCATTCGTTCTGCCGAAATTCGTGAAAGACTTAACTGAATAGGAGGCATTCCCTGTGAAATTTGATGAGCAGTATTCAGGAAATGTTTTTATCAAAAGTCATCCCAATTATGAGGAAAGCCAGGCAGTCATTTACGGCATGCCGATGGACTGGACGGTCAGCTACCGTCCCGGTTCACGCTTCGGCCCTGCCCGCATCCGTGAGGTATCAATTGGCCTTGAAGAATACAGCCCGTACCTTGACCGCGAGCTGGATGAGGTGAAATATTTTGATGCAGGCGATATCCCGCTGCCGTTCGGTAATCCTTATAAAAGCATCGACTTAATCGAAGAATATATCGACTCTCTTTTAAAAGACGGAAAATTCCCATTGGGCATGGGCGGAGAGCACCTTGTATCATGGCCAGTGATGAAGGCTGTTGCGAAAAAGTATGATGATCTTGCCATCATTCACTTTGACGCACACACAGACCTTCGGACAGACTATGAAGGCGAAGAGCTTTCACACTCAACACCGATCCGTAAAATTGCTGAGCATATCGGTCCGAAAAATGTCTATTCTTTCGGGATCCGTTCAGGCATGAAAGAAGAGTTTCAGTGGGCAAAAGAAAACGGCATGCACATTTCAAAGTTTGAAGTGCTTGAGCCGCTAAAAGAAATCCTGCCAACACTTGCAGGACGCAATGTGTATGTAACGATTGATATCGACGTACTCGATCCGGCACACGCACCGGGTACCGGCACAGTTGACGCAGGCGGCATCACATCACGTGAGCTGCTGGCATCAATCCACGCAATCGCAGGATCAGAAGTAAACGTGGTAGGCGCGGACTTAGTTGAAGTCGCGCCAGTCTATGACCACTCAGAACAAACGGCTAACACAGCCAGCAAAATGCTGCGCGAAATGCTGTTAGGGTTTGTGAAATAGAAGATTCGGGAAGACTGCGGCGAGCCGCAGTCTTTTTCTGTTTCTGAGGGCTGTGGGATTTGCTGATACGGCACTCGGTTGTGGTGATACTGCACTCAATCGACAGAACACTGCACTCAACCCGGGTGTATCGCTACACCAATCGCGCGCATACGACACTCAACAGCAACTATACGGCGTTCACCCGCGTACATCCTGCATTCACCAGGCCCTCTTCGTGCCCTTAAGTAACATGCTCTTAGTTTCTCAGTGGCATCAAGAGAGATGGCAGTGAAACCGGCTGTCACAGCACTCAACTGGGGTGATACAGCACTCAATCGGCAGAACACTGCACTCAACCCGGGTGTATCGCTACGCCAATCGCGCGCATACGACACTCAACAGCAACTATACGGCGTTCGATCCCGCGTATCTCCACCCGGAATGGCTAAACTAAACCTGAATTTTTCTGCCCATTCCCCACAACTTCCATTGCATTTTACGCTCACCCTCTTTTATAATAGAAAGGTTATTAATTGAGCGAAACGGAGTGAGCAAGATGGAAAACGCAACACCCGTCTCCATTCATCTGACAACAGTGATCACACAGCCCGATGGCTCAAAGGAAAAACTATCCCTGGAGTCTGAAGGGGAATGGATTCAAAAAAACAATATTGATTATTTAAAATATGAAGAAGAGCAAAACGGCGGCACCGTCCGGACCATTGTGAAAATGGAAGAAGACAGTGCGGTAATCCTGCGCAGTGGAGCGGTTAAGATGCGACTCGCTTTCAGACGCGGCGATAAAATGGTGAGCTCTTATGAAAGTGAACACGGCACACTTTCCCTTTTAACAAATACTAAAGCATACACACACCATACGCCAGGCAGAAAAGACGGACGTTTTCAAATTACGTACGGTCTTGAAATGCAGGGCTCAAGTGTTGGCACTTATAAAATGACGATTGATTACAAGGAGGCTGTGCAATGACCATTGCATTGGATGTACAGGAAAAACTGAAGCAGGAAATTAAGGATGCAGTATTAAAAGCAGGGCTCGCAACTGAAGAGCAGCTGCCTGAAGTGATTTTAGAGACACCTAAAGATAAAGCGAACGGTGACTTTTCAACGAATATGGCGATGCAGCTTGCACGCGTAGCGAAAAAAGCGCCGCGTCAGATAGCACAGGACATCGTTGACAACTTTGATCAATCAAAAGCTTCTATTAAAGAACTCGATATCGCAGGGCCGGGGTTCATCAACTTTTACATGGACAACTCATACCTGACTGACCTGATCCCGACAATCCTTACTGCAGGTGAGGCATATGGGGAAACAAATACAGGCGCGGGCGAAAAAGTACAGGTTGAGTTTGTATCAGCGAACCCGACCGGAGACCTTCACCTTGGACATGCGCGTGGTGCGTCAGTTGGTGATTCACTGTCTAACGTTCTTGCAAAAGCAGGCTACGATGTGACACGCGAATATTATATTAACGATGCAGGTAACCAGATCCACAACCTTGCACTATCTGTTGAAGCACGCTATTTCCAGGCGCTTGGTCAGGATAAAGCAATGCCTGAAGACGGTTATCACGGTGCGGACATTATCGGAATTGCGAACACGCTTGCTGAAGAATTCGGTGACAAGTACGTGAATGCATCTGAAGAAGAGCGTTATGAATTCTTCCGTGAATACGGGTTAAAGTACGAGCTGAAAAAGCTCCAGGACGACCTGGAAGCATTCCGCGTTCCATTTGACGTATGGTTCTCTGAAACATCACTTTACAAAAGCGGTAAAATTGACGATGCGCTAAAAGTGTTAAAGGATAACGGCCACATTTATGAAGAAGACGGTGCAACATGGTTCCGTTCTACAGAGCTTGGTGACGATAAAGACCGCGTGCTGATCAAAAATGACGGTTCATACACGTACCTGACGCCTGACCTTGCTTATCACCGTGATAAGTTTGAGCGTGGATTTGGTAAAGTGATTAACATCTGGGGTGCCGATCACCACGGCTATATTCCGCGTATGAAAGCGGCTGTTGAGGCACTTGGTTACAACCGTGAAAACCTTGAAGTTGAAGTCATCCAGATGGTTCAGCTGTATAAAGACGGCGAGAAAATGAAGATGAGTAAGCGTACAGGTAAAGCTGTAACAATGCGTGAGCTTGTGGATGAAGTTGGTCTTGATGCCGTACGTTACTTCTTCGCCATGCGTTCAGGCGACTCACATATGGACTTTGACCTGGATCTAGCCGTGTCACAATCAAATGAAAACCCTGTGTATTACGCACAATATGCACACGCACGTATTTGCAGTATTCTGCGTTCAGCAGAGGAGCAGGGCTTCAGCTTTGCGGATCAGGCTGATGTATCACTGATCGGTACTGAAAAAGAAATCGACCTGCTGAAAAAGCTTGGTGAATTCCCGCAGGTAGTCGGTACAGCTGCGCAAATGCGTACACCGCACCGTGTTGCAACGTATATCAATGAGCTTGCTTCAGCATTCCACAGCTTCTACAATGCGAATAAAGTACTTGATGCAGAAGCACCTGAGCTGACAAAAGCACGTCTCAACCTGATTCAGGCAGTACGCCAGACAATCAGCAATGCACTGAAGCTGATTGGTGTAGCAGCGCCTGAGCAAATGTAATGACTTTTAAAAACTGTCTCTATGTGAGGCAGTTTTTTTGTGGTTAAAAAAGCAGTTAGATTGTATAGGTATTTAGATGTGTATATCATTGATTAGTAGGGTATATGTAAAATAAATACCATTTTTCTAGAAAGGATGTTGAGATGAAGAAGCTTCTGTTATTTACAGGAACTGTCTTTCTGTTAACGGCCTGTAATGAGGAAGAGTCACCAGATTACATTTTTACAGGTGAGGGAGAGCACTGGGAGGCCAATTTGGAAATGACGGAGTTCGTCAGTGATGATGACCAGGAAATGATGGAGCAATCTTTTACCCTGACCTTTAAAGGAGAGAATGAAGACCTTTTGGGATCGGATCGAACAGGAGAAGTCATTGGTGGATATGTTTCGAGTGATGGAGAGTACGCGACGACATGGGGATTTAACGAACAATCAATTGAAGACACCTTATTTACAACTACCAGAAATACTGCGTTGGAATATAGTTCTTTTTCTGAGACTGAGACAATCGAAATATTCGTTGAATGGGAAGGCGGAAACGAAGAAATGTTTGAAATCACATCATCAGAGTAACCACTCAGGTCTTTCACGATCTGGGTTTTTATGTGAAGGATTTTCTCTTAAACGTCTCGAATAACCATATTTGGAGGTGATCACATGAATATTTTAAATAAACACCTGACAAAGGATCAGAAAATCGCAATTAACTTATACATATCCCGTGATGCAAGGGAAGTGGATAGAGCGTTTCATGCTTTCAGGCAGGGAGAAGGATCTCCTGAAGCTGTTATTCACGCACTCGAAGCTTATCAGAACAGAGATGGCGGATTTGGTCATGCCATTGAACCGGATCGCAGGATGGTGGACTCGAGCGTCATTGATACAACTGTTGCATTGCAATATATCATGCAGCTGCCGATCAGCTCCCGCCATCCAATGGTTACAAAAGCCCTGAACTATCTGGAAAAGCAGTACGACGGTGAGAAAAAACTGTTTCCAATTGTGCCGGCAATTGTGAATCATGTGCCGCGTGCTCCCTGGTGGACTGTCAATGAAGCAGGTGAAAGGGGCTTTGAAAAGACGCCCGGCAACCCGTCAGCAGAAATCCTCGGCTATTTTCAGAGGTGTCAGCCTCATTCAATATTTACAGCAAAGCTTGAAACAGATGTAATTAACCGGCTGCGTGAAATCACTGAATGGGATATGCACGAAATCCAGTGCTATTACAGACTGGCTGAACTGACACCAAAAGAGGGGCTGAAAGAGGAAATCATTCATAAAATCAGGGAGCTGGTTCAGTTCGCTAATCCGGAAGAATGGAATGGATATGGACTTAAGCCGCTTCAATTAATTACAAACACCCAATCACCTTTATACAATGAATTTGAAGATCTGGCTGAGGAAAATGCCAGGTGGTATGCAGAGCAGCTGCACAAGGAAGGCTACTGGAACCCTTCATGGGAATGGGGTCAGTATCCGGTCGAGTGGGAGCTGTCTAAAAAAGAGTGGCAGAGTTACCTCACAGTAAACGCGTGCCATCCGCCGCAGTATTTACTTCAATTATGAAAACAGCCGGACTCCTCAAATAGGGTCCGGCTGTTTGCTTAAATATTTTTCACGAATTCAATGACTTTTTCAGGCGGTGTGCGATAAGTATAATCAGCATCCACCTCAGCAAATAGAATGGTACCTGATGAATCTACTACAAAGGTTGCCGGTTTAGGCAGTTCCCAATCGTCATTACCGTTGTGACCTGCTACATCAAGTCCTGAATCTTTGTAAATCTCAATCAGATAATCAGGCATATTAAATACAAGATTAAATTGATCAGCAACTTTATTTCCGACATCACTTAGCACTGTAAATTCAAGATTGTTCTTTTCTTTTGTGTTTAGTGAAGCATCAGGGATTTCCGGGCTGATCGCAACGAGCGTTGCACCTGCTGCTTCGATTTCTGAAAGCTTATTCTGGTAAGCCTTCAATTCAAGATTACAATATGGGCACCAGCCCCCGCGATAAAATGTAAGAATAACAGGGCCCTCAGACAATAAGTTTTTAATAGAAACCTGTTTTCCAGTAGCATCAGGCAGCGTAAAGTCAGGAATCTGATCTCCTTTTTTTAGGCCCTGCGCTACACCTGACTCTTCAAGTTCCTGCGTGGCCTGAGCCATTAATCGCTGCTTTTCTTCAGGTGCTTTTTTCTTAAACTGGTCTTTATACGTTTTAATTTCTTCTAATAAAGTAGACATGTCATTCCCTCCCTTAAAGGTTCGCTTTAAACCATACCAGATCAGTCGGGTTTTTTCATGGATTTTGCTTATTTTAAATACAATACGCGTGACAACTACATTATTTTTTGATAATATAGTCACCGTCCCGGTTAATTCCGAGTATGTTGATAAGAATAATAAAATTTGAATGGAGTGGACCCCGAAATGGGACGCGAATTTGTAGAAATCTTTGATGAATGGGCAGACAGCTATGATGCATCAGTCAGCGGACAGGATGAAGAATATGCAGCAGTTTTCGAGCATTATGACACGATCCTTGAAGAAGTAGCCTCAAAAGCTACTGGACATACGGTTGAATTTGGTCCCGGCACAGGCAATCTGACTGAAAAGCTTTTAGCAAAAGGTCTTAACGTTACAGCCTACGAGCCAAATAACGCCATGCGTATACGCACGCAGGAGCGCTTTCCTGCTTTAAATATCTCGGATGGAGACTTCCTGGATTTCGAATTGACTGGCCAGCCTGATACATTCGTCAGTACCTACGCTTTTCACCATCTAACAGATGAGGAGAAAGCGAAAGCGGCACAGATCTATGCATCCAAACTGGCAGCTGACGGACAGATTATTTTCGCTGACACCATTTTTGAAACAGAAGAAGCAAAACTTGCCCAGTGGAAAAAAGTAGAACAGCAGGGCTACCATAATCTACTGGAAGATTTGAAAAGAGAATACTACACTACCATTCCTGTGATGAATGAGCTGCTGGATGAAGCAGGATTCTCTGTCTCATTTAAAAGGTTGAATGAATATGTGTGGCTGATTCATGCAGTGAAGAAGTAAGGGTGAATATAAGTTTTGGTGATGTATGAGAATTTAGAAACACTCAGTTAATCGTAGCGTAAGGCGGCGACTCCGGGACGAATAGAGGGAAGCTGAGACCCCACAGCCGAAGGCGAGCGATAAAGATTGGACCACAAAACGGTCCACCGTCCGGAAAGCGTCCGCCTGAAGCGCAGATTAACGGTTAACGAATGGAAATCCCTGTACATCCCATCACTGAACCAGTTAAGATAAACACAATCACACTTTCAAAGGAGAGATTTCACATGACAAAAAAAATGAATGTAGAAAGCTTTAATCTTGACCACACGAAAGTAAAAGCACCTTACGTACGACTGGTAGGTGTAACAAAAGGACAGCATGGCGATGCGATCCATAAATATGACCTGCGCTTTAAGCAGCCGAACAAAGAGCATATGAAAATGGACGGTCTTCATTCAATTGAGCACTTAATGGCTGAAAATATCCGTAATCACCTGGATAACGTGGTGGATATCGGTCCAATGGGCTGCCAGACAGGATTCTATCTTGCAGTATTAAATCATGACAACTATGATGAGATCCTCGATGCGATTGAAGCTACGCTTAATGACGTGTTAAAAGCTGATGAAGTACCGGCGTGCAACGAAGTGCAGTGCGGCTGGGCAGCGAACCACAGCCTTGAAGGTGCAAAGGAAATTGCTGCTGATATGCTTGCAAAGCGCGATGAGTGGAAAGACGTTTTTGGTGAGGACGCATAAATGAACGTGGCAAAAAGCGTGCATGAACTGATCGGCAATACGCCGGTCGTAGAAATCTCCGGCATTCCGGTTCCTAACGAATGCCGGATTTTTGCGAAACTGGAGTATTTTAACCCGGGCGGCAGCGTCAAAGACCGCCTCGGCATGGAGCTCATTGCAGATGCACTGAAGCGCGGTGAGTTAAAAGAAGGCGGCACCATTATTGAACCAACTGCAGGAAATACCGGTATCGGCGTTGCACTTGCAGCTGTAGGACGAGGCTTTAAAGTGATCTTTGTAGTGCCTGAAAAATTCAGTGTGGAAAAGCAGACACTCATGCGCGCACTTGGCGCAGAGGTTGTGAATACACCGACCGCTGATGGGATGAAGGGTGCGATTACAAAAGCAGAAGCGCTTGTGCGTGAGATCCCGGACTCATTTTCACCGGCGCAGTTCGGCAATCCTGCCAACCCGGAGACGTATTATAAAACGATGGGTCCGGAGCTTTGGCGCGATCTTGACGGTAAGATTGATATTTTCATAGCGGGTGCAGGAACGGGCGGTACATTTATGGGAAATGCCAGATACCTGAAGGATCAGAACCCTGACATCAAAACAGTCATTGTAGAACCTGAGGGCTCAACGATTAATGGCGGAGAGTCAGGTCCTCATAAAACTGAAGGAATCGGGATGGAATTTCTACCTGACTATATGGACCGCAAGTTATTTGACGCGATTCATACGGTATACGACAAGGACGCTTTTTACTGGGTAAAAGAACTGGCTTTAAAAGAAGGTCTGCTTGTCGGCAGTTCATCAGGTGCAGCTTTTCATGCCGCACTGAAAGAGGCTGAAACTGCTGAAAAAGGCAGCCACATTGTAACGGTTTTTGCAGATAGCAGTGAACGTTATCTTAGTCAGAATATTTATGAAGGTGGTTAAACACATATGAAGCAGAAAACGAAATTGATACATGGCGGTATTGTTGGAGACGAAGCGACAGGTGCGGTTTCCACGCCAATTTATCAGGTGAGCACATATAAGCAGGACGGTGTAGGCGGGCTGCGTCAGGGATATGAGTATTCGCGTACAGGCAACCCGACGCGTCATGCACTTGAAGAATTAATCAAGGATCTTGAAAATGGTCACGCAGGGTTTGCATTCGGTTCAGGTATGGCCGCAATCAGTTCAGTGATGATGCTGTTTGACACAGGCTCACACGTTGTCCTGACTGATGATGTCTACGGAGGAACGTACCGCGTCATGACAAAGGTGCTGAATCGCCTTGGCATTGATTCTACTTTTGTGGATACAAGCAACCCTGAAAATGTAAAAAATGCGATTCAGGAGAATACAAAAGCAGTATTTATTGAAACACCGACAAATCCATTGTTAAAAGTAACGGATATTGCTGCAGTATCAGCCGTTGCAAAAGAACATGGTCTGCTGACAATTGTAGATAACACATTTACAACACCATACTGGCAGACACCAATTGACCACGGAGCGGATATTGTTGTACACAGCGCGACAAAATATCTTGGCGGACACAGTGACGTTGTAGCAGGGCTTGTTGTCGTGAATTCAGCTGAGCTTGCTGAAGAAGTGCACTTTGTCCAGAATTCTGTTGGTGCGATCCTTGGACCACAGGATTCATGGCTGCTAATGCGTGGTATCAAGACACTTGGTCTGCGTATGGAAGAGCATGAAGTGAACGCAAAGGAAATCGTTTCATTCCTTGAGCGTCATGAAGGCGTCACAACAATCCATTACCCTGGCATTAAATCACACCCGGGTCACGAGACAGCAGCAAAGCAGTCACGCGGCTTTGGCGGTATGATCTCATTTGACGTCGGCAGCGGTGAAAAAGCGGCACGTGTGCTTGAAAAAGTGAAATACTTTACGCTTGCTGAAAGCCTTGGCGCAGTAGAGAGTCTGATCTCAGTACCGGCACGCATGACACATGCATCGATTCCGGCAGAGCGCCGCGCAGAGCTTGGCATTACTGACGGTCTTGTGAGAATTTCAGTTGGAATTGAAGACATTGAAGACCTGCTGCTGGATCTTGAGCAGGCATTGGAAGACTAATCGTGATATGCCGCTCCTTTGATGGGGCGGTTTCTTTGTGTTTGCTGATGGGAGAGTGCATGGATAGTGGGATTGCTACAAGTTGAAGCCTAATAGCAACAACTTCCCGCGCGTATCGCGGCAAGCTGAAAAGGAAATGCCACACTTGCGCGGTCTACACTGACCAGGCAGAAAGAAATATGTTGGATTTATTAAACTCCTTCACTTTGCTATCTCACCTGGTGTAATAGATTATTAAGTGAACATACATAATTTACGTAAAATACCTTATTTACCGTTTAAAACAAGTAAAAATAAGGTATCTATTCTTTGAAGACTGGTTACACATACTTAAACTAATTAGCTGTTAATCTATCGTCAGAAAGGAAGAATACAATGGTTATTACTGCAACAATCATTCTCATCTTTGGCCTGCCTTTTCTTTGGCTCATCTTGCTTTCAGCGGATGTGACAAATGGAAAACGGGAAAAAATTGAGTGGAAAAAGCCGGGGATTCTTTTCCTGTCCCTCACATTAATCAGTGTGCTGGTAAATATCTATTTTTATAGCTCTTATCATCTTCCATTCTTTCAAAATTCATTTGGGATGATGGTCGCACTCATCGTGACCGGTGCTTTTCTTCTTATATTTTCCATTGTTAACATCATTGTACACATCGTTCACAAAGGTGCACCTAAATCCTTTTATAACCCTAAGGGGCTGTGGATTTTTACAGGGGTCTTTTGCTTCGTCATTCTCTTTTTCACGGCCTGGGTTTATCCGTTTGCGCAAAAGATGTCTTATTCGTACAAAGTAGATAAGGCGGTTGAGGCGCTTTCAGAAGAAGAAACGAATGAGGAAGTGAGCGTTTTATTTATGAACTCAGAGCAGGAATGTTTCAGATCAGGTTGTTATGATGAGGAATACAGCAATTTCTTTTACGTAAAAAACAACCTGGATGAAGAGAAAGAGGTACAGGTGAGGATCCGTGCATTAGATGCCGATCAGAATGAATTAAAAATAGTAGAGTCTGACATCATGACCCTTGATGGCGGAGAACTGAGGTTAGTTGAGACAAAGGAAACCAATGATAAAACAAATGTTTGGAGCAGGTCCTCTTTTGAGACAGACGTTCGTACGCACTATTATGAGTCTATGTTCAGGTTCCGGGACACGGAGTAAATCGCCTTTCCCATCTTTTATAGGGTGGGAGAGGTTTTTTGTGTTTGATGATGTGATGAAGTCCTTCCGGATTGCGACTACCTGGAGCGGGAAAGGTACAAGCTTACGCGGGGATTGCTGCAACTTCTGGCTGGATTGCGACAGCTTCCTGGGTGTATCGCTACAAGTTTAAAGGGAAATGCTACAAATGAAGCGGAAATACAGCAAACTAAAAATATCTCGAATTCGAGATATTTTTCTTGCATTCTTTTACAATCAGACATACAATAAGGATATAAAATATCTCAGTTTCGAGATAAAAGGAGTGGTAATCATGAAAGTAACAGGAATTCATCACGTATCAGCCATTACATCGGCTGCTGAGAAAAATCATAAATTTTTTACACAGACATTAGGCATGCGCCTTGTTAAGAAAACTGTCAATCAGGACAGCACATCTTCTTATCACTTATTTTATGCAGATGGAGTGGGCAGCCCGGGAACAGACATGACTTATTTCGATATCCCGATGGCCGGACGCACGTATCCAGGCGTTTCGAGTATTTCAAATACTGCATTCCGTGTACCAACGACTGAGTCGCTTCACTACTGGAAAAAGCGTTTTGAAGAATTGAATGTCCGTCATGATGACATTGAAAAGCGTGCGGGACGTGACACACTTTATTTTGAGGATGAAGAGGGATCACGTCTCATGCTTGTAGCGGATAACGGTGAGGAAGGCGTTGCACCGGGCGTGCCGTGGACTGGTGCTGATGTGCCTGAAGAGCATGCCATTGTGGGGCTCGGACCGGTGACCCTGACTGTACGCCGTGCGGCAAAAACCATTGCAGTACTAGAGCAGGTGCTTGGTTTTGAAAAAGTGGGTGAGTATCCAAACCGTGCCGGTGCAGAGCTGCCTGCAATACAGGTCATGTCTGTTGCGGAAGGCGGAACGGGTGCTGAAGTCCATATCGAAGAGCGGCCTGATCTTCCGCCTGAGCGTCCAGGACGGGGAAGCGTGCACCACGTGGCATTCCGGATTCCGACTTTTGAGGAGTATGAAAAGTGGGATGACCGTATCCGAAGCTTCGGTCTGATGACATCAGGCGAAGTGGACCGCTACTATTTCCGCTCAATTTACTTCCGTGAGTCAAACGGCATTCTGTTTGAGCTGGCAACTGATGAGCCGGGCTTTGCAACAGACGAGGACATGGAGCACCTTGGAGAAGAACTTTCGCTGCCGCCATTCCTTGAGCCAAAGCGCGCTCAAATTGAAGCGAGCTTAAGACCACTTGAAATCAAAAGCTGATTTGTCTGCCGTCCGGCCTGCGCCGGGCGGCTTTTATATGGGTCGGGGAGTAGGTCATTTGTCATAATTTCAGGAACCGATGTCAAAATGTCCTGAACCATACAGGTAATTTCATGAACAACAGGTGTAATCTCCGGAACCACCCAGGAAATTTCCTGAACCTCACTGGTTTTCTCCTGAACCACAACCCCACTGGTGAAAAATCCCTTGCACACTCACCAAACCTAAGTGCTATAATAGCATTGGAAAAACATTTCAATACGAACGGATAGAGGTGCTGATCATCAATGATCAGTTAAAAGGGAAGCTGGTGTAATTCCAGCGCGGTCCCGCCACTGTAAATGACTTGTGTCTGCCGCAGCCACTGTAGCTTAAGCTATGGGAAGGAGGCAGTTACTAAAGTGTCATGAGCCAGGAGACCTGCCTTGATTCCAAGCACCAGACACGCCTACGAGGATATGGGCGGGTGTTGCAGCCTCTCCGTTTTTTTACATACGGCTATACCCTGCAACCCTGCATCTCCCGCGTGAGATGTTTTTTTATTGCAAAAAATCATAAGACGGAGGAACACAAAATGAAAAAATGGTTACCAGTATTACTCGCAGCAGGCGTTCTTGCAGCCTGCTCAGACAGCACAGAGCAAACAACAGAGGAAACGCCGGCAGACGACCAGCAGGAAGAAGCAACAGAAGAGTCTGCTGAATCTGAAGCATCATCATTCCCGGTTACAGTGACTGATGCAAACGGTGATGAGATTACAATCGAAGAGCAGCCTGACGCAATTGTATCTATGCTGCCAAGTAATACAGAAATCGCATACGCACTTGGACTGGATGAAGAAATTGTTGGGGTATCTGACTTTGATAACTATCCTGAAGAAGCGATGGAAGTTGAGAAAATCGGGGGCATGGAATTTAACGTAGAAAAGATTATCTCACTTCAGCCTGATGTGGTGCTTGCGCATGCGTCAAATCCGGGCGGTGCCGATGGTCTTCAGCAGATTGAAGATGCAGGTATCCCGGTTGTGGTCATTGAAAACGCGATGACGTTTGATGAAGTGTACGACACGATTGAGATGATTGGTCAGGTGACTGGCACAACTGAAGAAGCTGAGCAGATTATTGCTGATATGCAGACTGGATTTGATGAGATTGCAGAAAAAGCAGCCGGCATTTCAGAAGAAGACCAGAAATCAGTTTTAGTAGATGTGGCAGGACCGCCTGAAATGTATGTGGCAGGAAACAACACGTTTATTCAGGAAATGCTTGATCTAATCAATGCTGAAAATGTGATGGCGGATCAGGAAGGCTTTGTTCCTTTAACAGAAGAGGAAGTTGTCTCTCGTAATCCTGATGTGGCGCTTCTCACATACGGTTATTATGTTGAAGATGCGGTGAACCAGTGGTTGACTTACGAAGGATTCAGTCAGGTGACTGCAGTAACAGAAGAGGCGGTATTTGAAGTCCCTTCTGATCCTGTTACACGTTCAGGCCCAAGACTGGTAGAAGGAACGCAGGCGCTTGCAGAAGCGATCTATCCTGATGTTTTCGCGGAATAAAGTCTGGGCGGGATATACTGTTTCCATCCTGCTCCTGCTGACTGCATTTACACTCGGGGTCACTGTTGGCTCTGTACGGGTGCCTGTTATGGAAATGCTCAGCATTTTCGCAGGTGCATTCAGTAATAGAGAAGCACTGGATCCGATGTTCAACTCAATTGTGCTGGATATCCGGTTTCCACGGGTGATCCTTGCCGCTCTTGTCGGTGCATCACTTGCGATTGCAGGTGCGTCGTTTCAGGGACTGCTGAAAAACCCGCTCGCTGACCCTTATACGCTTGGTGTCTCATCAGGTGCGTCAGTCGGCGCAGTGGCTACCATTTTTCTCGGACTCTCGATTCCGGGACTCGGCAGCTTCACATTACCGGTGATCAGTATTTTAGCGGCCCTTCTGACACTTGTGATTGTGCTGGGCTTTGCCAGAATGGTCGAAAAATCGATGAAAATGGAAACGATTATTCTCACGGGGATCATCTTCAGTTCATTTCTCGGCTCGATTTTATCACTGATGATTGCATTAACAGGAGATGAGCTCAGACAGATCATCAACTGGCTGCTGGGCAGTGTGTCAATGAGAGGCTGGGAGTATATCCGCCTGATTGCGCCGTTCTTTGTGATTGGTGCACTCCTTTTAATCTGGAATGCACGTGAGCTGAATGCAATGGCATTTGGCGAGGAGCGTGCCCAGCATCTTGGGGTAAATGTTCAGCGGAGAAAGTTTGTTGTGTTAGCCTCAGGTTCACTATTAACAGGTGCAGCTGTCGCCGTGTCAGGCACGATTGGCTTTGTCGGGCTTGTGGTACCGCACATGGTCAGAATGCTGACAGGGTCAGATCACCGTCACGTGCTGCCGCTCTCGATTCTAAATGGAGCGAGTCTGCTGATTTTATGTGACCTTGTCGCAAGAACGATTGTGGCACCAACTGAGCTGCCGATCGGAGTCATTACAGCGTTGATCGGGGCACCGGTATTTGGGCTGATACTCATACAAAAACGTAAAGAAAGGAGAGGGTAGCGATGCTGAAGGCTTCACAGATCAGCGGTGGTTATGGTGAAAAGGATGTTGTGAAAAACGTTTCATTTGAGCTTCAGAAGCAGGAGATTCTCGGCATTCTCGGACCAAATGGCAGCGGGAAAACGACGCTGATGAAAATGATCAGCGGACTTTTGCCTTGCAGTGCAGGGGATGTTTCATTTAAGGACCAGCCGCTTAAAAGTTATTCCGCTAAGCAGCTGGCACGCGAAATTGCTGTCCTGCCGCAGCTGCACAGCCATGCATTTGACTATACAGTACGTGAAACTGTGTCGATGGGCCGCTATCCTCACCAGAAAGGTATGTTTGCACCCTGGACGGCTCAGGATGAAAAAGCGGTAAAAGAAGCGATGAAGCAGACCGGCGTCCTCGAATTTGAAGGGAAATCAATTCAGGACCTCTCAGGCGGGGAGCGTCAGCGCGTGTTTTTAGCACAGGCACTGGCACAGGAGCCGAAGCTGCTATTACTGGATGAACCGACGAACCATCTGGATCTGTCCTATCAGAAGCAGCTGCTTGATCTTTTAAAGGAATGGACCGAAACGCATGAACTGACGGTGATATCAATTTTTCACGATTTAAATATCGCCTCGCTATATTGCGACCGGCTGCTGCTTTTACACAATGGGGAAACCGTGCAGCTGGCTGAGCCGGGGCATGTGATGAATAAAGAAACGGTGGAACGGGTGTATCAGGCGCGTGTTCATACGCAGTCACACCCTGAGCTGCCTAAGCCGCAGGTCACACTGCTGCCAAACCACGGACAAAGGTTGCCATCTGAGATTACGAAAGAGCATTTCACAATTACCGCTGATCATATTCACGTTGAAGCACCCCAGTCGCTGAAAACTTTATCATCAGCAGTGATCGGAGCAGGGCTTGGCTGGTATCATCATTTCGTCAACCGGCACGTGCCGATGGATTATGAATGTGACGACAGCTATGAAGATATGAAAATGTACGCTGCCCAAAATGGATGGAATGCCGCTGACACTGTCGGGATGATGACAGCTGTGATGGTGGAGGATGTTGTGATCCGTGAGTACGAAGAGAACGGATTGTCAGTCGTGATCGCGGTGACCGCAGGTGTAGGAAACGCAGTTGACGTCTCACTTTCCCATGAACGGGATCGCCAGGCGACAATCGGTACTATCAACAGCTGGATCTTTATTAACGGCAAGCTGTCAGATGAAGCGTTTATTCAGGCAATGATGACGGCAACTGAAGCAAAAGTTAAAGCGCTGCAGAATGCTGATGTAAAGGATCCGCTCACAGGCACCCTTGCAACCGGCACTTCAACGGACAGCGCAATGGTTGCTGCCACACAGCATGGGTCTTTCGTGCAATACGCAGGCTCCATCACGCCGCTCGGAAAGCTGATTGGTAAAGGGATTGTGGAATGTACGACAGAAGCAATAAAGATTTACCGTAAACGAAAGGGAACATCATGATCACACATGCAGCTGCAATCACGCTCGCACTCTGTCTTGATAGATTAATTGGAGATCCGCCCGCCTGGCCGCACCCTGTCAGGTGGATCGGATCTTTCATTATATGGCTTGAGCGCAGGTTAAATAAAGGACGATTACGTAAGCTGAGAGGGATCGTCAGCGTATGTTCAGTGCTTACAATAACGTTACTGATCACAGCTTTACTCGTCTACGGAAGCAATCAGGTTCACTGGATTGCAGGCTTTATAGTTGAAACGCTCCTGATTACTTCAGCACTTGCCTCTAAAAGTCTGGCTGACGCAGCTCAGGAAGTCTCCGTGCCGCTTCAAAAAGGGTACATGAAAGAAGCCAGAACCAAGCTCTCCTGGATTGTCGGGCGGGATACAGAACATCTTGACGAATCAGAGATTGCACGCGGAACGATTGAAACAGTCGCTGAAAATACAAGTGACGGGGTTACAGCTCCTATGTTCTGGGCGCTGATATTCGGTGCGCCGGGTATCTGGGTATATAAAGCGGTTAACACCGGCGATTCAATTGTCGGCTATAAAAACGAACGTTACGCTGTGTACGGCTGGGCGAGCGCAAGGCTTGATGATCTGGCAAACTGGATTCCGGCAAGGATCACAGCGCTGCTGATGCTGATGACAAAAAAGCCTGCACATGGCAGAAGAAGCACGCTTTTAAAAGAACTGCCCGCACAGGCAAAAAAGCACCCAAGTCCAAACAGCGGCTGGGGTGAAGCAGCTGTCGCACTGCTCTTACATATTAAACTCGGTGGAACGAATACATATCAGGGTGTGACCTCAAACAGGCCTGTCATCGGTCTGTCTGAGGAACCGCTCACCGTACAACATATTGAACAAACCATCACCATCATGCACCGGACAGCCTGGCTGTTTCTTGCATGCTGCTGGATTGGAGGGACCCTTTTTGACCTTACCTTCACATGGCGCTAATCCGCTTCGATTATACGAGTCACTGAATCTGAGCGCACCTGAAGACATTATTGATTTCAGTGAAAACAGTATGCCGGCCGGTCCGCCTGCACATTTAAAAGAGCAGTGGGATCAATGGTACAATGCAATTTCCTCCTACCCTGATCCTGAAGGAAGGGGATTGAAAAAGCAGATTGCCAAAAAGCATCAGGTAAAGGAATCGCAGGTGCTGCTGGGAAACGGCGCATCAGAATTAATGATGACAGCGCTCAGAAGTTTTCAGGGAAAGACAGTCGGCGTGATTCATCCTGCATTCAGTGAATATGAAAGGGTTATTCAGGCGAATGGGGCAATGGTTCATCACTTTTACACGAATGAATCAATGAGCTTTCAGCCGGATGAAGATGAAATTCATTCGTTTCTCTCTAAGCCTGATTGTGCACTTTTCATCTGCAACCCTAACAATCCGACAGGTATCCTGCTTAAAAAAGAAACGATTTTATCATGGCTCAAAACAGCTGAAAAATCAGGCAGTACCCTGCTGCTTGATGAAGCCTTTATTGATATGGCCGGAGAACACTACTCACTTGCAGATCACACTGGCAGCCCGTCACTGATTATTTTCAGATCGATGACCAAAATGTACAGCATTGCAGGACTTCGGCTCGGCTATCTGCTTTCAAATGAGCAGACTGTAAAAGAAATCAGTCAGTGGCTGCCTCACTGGAATGTGAATCAGCTCGCACTATTAGCAGGGGAGACTGTCTTGCAGGAGCCGTCTTACACTGAAAAAGTGTGCTCATTTACCCAAAAGGAAAGATCACGTTTTACAGATGCCTTGCGTGACCTTGGCTTTAAAATATCTGACTCAGCAGCTAACTATGTATGTATCCAGCCGCCGGATCCTCAGCAGACGGAAGAGCTTTGGCGGTTTTTACTCAGAGAAGGACTTGTTCTCAGGCACACTTACAATTACCGCGGACTTGACGGCAGCTGGCTGAGAGTCGGGATCAAGCTGCCGGAACAAAACAAAAAGCTGATTGAGGCGATTACGTTATGGGTACAGTGACAGTCATCATTGGCGGTGTCAGAAGCGGAAAAACCGGATGGGCAGAACATGAAGCGGTGAGCCTGCAGCATGAAACCGGAGGCAGTCTGGTATATCTCGCTTCAGGTGTAGCCTTTGACCGTGAAATGAAGGAGCGGATTGAAAGACACAGGAAAGATCGCGCGGATGAGAACTGGCTCACCATTGAGCAGCCTGTTGATCTGCCGGAAGCAATCAGAAAAATACCGGAGCGTGCCATTGTCGTCTGGGACTGCGTGACGACCTGGCTGACAAATGAACTGATGAGAGGGTCTGAAAAAGCGCAGGTTATGCATGATCTGTGCTACTTTATCAAATCAGTCAGAATGCAGGCTGACCTTTATATCGTCTCAAATGAAGTGCTCAGTGAACCAGTTTTTACAGAGGGGTTCACATCAGACTATCAGCGCATGATCGGTGAAGTTCATCAGGTGCTTGTAAAAGAAAGCAATTGTGCAGTTGAAATGGAAGCAGGCCTTGCGCTGATCCGGAAAGGTGAGATGTGGGAATGAACCTCAGGCAATATGATAAGCTTGCATTAGAGAAAGTATCATCATGTTAAAAGGATTTTTACTTGCTATTCAGTTTTTCACAGTGCTGCCAATCCGCCGTGAAATTGACATGAATCAGCGGACGGTCAACTGGATGATCGGGCTTCTGCCCCTGATCGGCGCAATCATTGGAAGTGTATCCATCAGTGTCGAATTCACTGCAGACCATCTTTTTTCTGTGAGTCCGCTGATCACTGCATTTCTCATCTGTCTGACATTGATCGTCCTGACAGGCGGTCTGCATCTGGACGGCTGGACAGATGTGAGTGATGCCTACTTTTCATATAGAGATGTTGAAAAACGGCATGAAATTTTGAAGGATCCTAGAGTCGGTGCATTTGGTGTACTGTCACTGATTGTCCTGCTGGCGTCAAAGTTCATTCTGCTGCTGGATCTTGCCATGCAGGGGGTGACAGATTGGCTCTGGCTTTTCTGGATACCGGTGCTGTCACGGCTGATGATTGCGGTTTTACTCGTAAAAGCGCAGCTTGCCAGGCAAGAGGGAATGGCACATTACTTAAAACGTTATTTAACGGATCGTGTGCTGTTAAAAGCAGGTGTGGTCAGTCTGGTGTTGCTCATCCCACTGTTGTTTTCACCCGGGCTGTGGCCGTTATTGGCAGTGCTTTTAGCAGGAGCAGTGATCTTTACGTTCATGAACGTCATCTTTTTTAAAAAAGCATTTGGCGGTATCTCCGGAGATACGCTTGGTGCTTCAGTTGAAGGAGGAGAATTATGGAGTCTGATACTCGTGTGGTGTTATCTCTCTATCGTCATGGGGTAACAAAGGAAAACCAGGATAAGGTGTATATTGGCTGGTCAGATGTGTCAATCTCACAGGACGGGGTTGACCGTCTGCATGAAACAAAAGCACACCGTCCTGACGCAGAGCGTGTGGTGATCAGTGATTTAAAAAGGTGTGTGGAATCAGCGGATATTTTATTCCCCGATCAGCCGAAAATTCAGCATCGCGGACTGCGTGAAATCAATTTCGGTGAATGGGAAGGCCGTAAAGCGGATGAACTGCAAAAGCGTGAGGATTTCGCAGAGTGGCTCAATAATCCCGAATTAATGCAGCCTGAGAATGGTGAGTCATTTAAAGACTTTTCAGATCGCGTGATGGAAGCATGGAAGACGATCCGCGAATGGTGTCTGCATGATGAAGTCAGGGATATCGCCATCGTTGCGCACGGTGGTCCGATCAGAAAGCTGCTGACAGAGCTTGCGCCTGAAGAAAAGGATTTCTGGGACTGGAAACCGCTTCACGGTGAAGGGCTTACCCTTGTGTGGAAAGACGCAGCGTCATTCGGGAGGGGAGACCGGTGCACTTTGTTATCGGCGGTGCCTTCAATGGCAAACGAAAATGGGTAGCATCGCAGCTTGACGAGGCTCCCTTTCAGGAAATCAGTGAGCCTGGGAAAAGCCTGGACGACGGTGTGAACAACATTTTATCTACAGACCTTGAACACTGGATTTTCAAGCAATTTGGACATGATAGTGATGAAGTCGTACAAACATGGAAGCAGGAAGTAGACCGTTTAATCGAATGGGAAAACGGACATCCTGACAGGCGCGTCGTCATCATTGGAACAGATCAGTCTAAAGGGATCGTGCCAATTGAAAAAGAACAGCGCTTCACGCGTGACATTCTTGGATGGTGTCATCAATATTCCGCATTAAAAGCAGAACGTGTGACAAGAGTCTGGTATGGTATTGCAGAAGAGCTGAAAACAAAGGAGGAGTTAAGATGAAAATTTACACGAAAACAGGGGATAAAGGACAGACAAGTCTAATCGGGGGACGCGTCTTTAAAGATGATGTCCGCGTGGAAGCATACGGCACAATTGATGAAGCAAACAG
Organism: Jeotgalibacillus haloalkalitolerans; assembly: GCF_034427455.1. NCBI lineage: Bacteria > Bacillati > Bacillota > Bacilli > Caryophanales > Caryophanaceae > Jeotgalibacillus > Jeotgalibacillus haloalkalitolerans. The sequence goes on from NZ_JAXQNN010000001.1 coordinate 642,000, forward strand.
CTTCGTCGGAAAAGCTGTCACAGAGCTTGATGCTGAAAAGTTTGCAGATATTTTAGCAGACCTTGAAGCCATCCAGCACGAACTGTTTGATGCAGGCGGTGACCTTGCAAATGTATCAAGCCGCCGTGAGTGGAAGCTTGATCCGAAGGCAGTAGAACAGCTTGAAAAAAGAATAGATGAACTGATGGAGGAAGCACCTGAGCTTGAAAGATTTATTCTGCCTGGCGGTTCACCTGCAGCAGCGACGCTTCATATTGCAAGAACCGTTACGCGCCGTGCAGAGCGCCAGACCGTAGCGCTTGCAAAGCTTGATGCAGAACTGCCTGGGACACCGCAGCAGTATCTAAACCGTCTATCCGATTACCTGTTTGCTTGCGCGCGCGTTGTGAATGCACGCCAGGGAATTTCAGATGTAGAGTATATCCGCAGCGCAAAAGTGTTCCGTACAAATAAAAAATCCAAAGATGAATAAGTCTGCTTTTGGACGTAACGCAATGGAATGGGTGGGAGGCGATCAGGTAATTGTAATGACCTCTGATAATAGCGGCGGCATTGGTGAAAAGCCGCTTGATGAGGTCAAGGTTCCGTATGACATGGTCGCCTACTATGCTTTTCGTACAGCATTGATGGACTGCTTTTCAGCAGGTGCAGTACCGGTTTCGGTCGTGATTCATAATTTTTGCGGGGACGCAGCCTGGACAAAGCTTGAGTCCGGAGTAAAGCAGGGACTGGCGGAAATTGGAGCGGACGCAGCTATCACAGGCAGTACCGAATCAAATATGACGCTTCAGCAGTCCGCCGTGGCAGTCACCGTGATTGGTGAAAGGGTACGGGATTTTTCAGAAGTAAGTGGTCCGCTGGAATGGTCTCTTGCCGGAAAACCGCTCGTTGGCATGGAAGTAGTTGAAGAAGCAGCGGATGTGGCGCCGCTAAGTCTTGCGCGTTCATACGTTGATGATCCATCAGTTGCGGTGATCTGGCCGGCCGGTTCAAAAGGGATTGCCGCTGAATGGATGCGGATGTGTGAGCAGCTTGTTATTGATGCACAAATACCTGATTTCAGCGTTGATGTAAATAAATCAGCTGGTCCGGCAACGTGCTGGATTGTGGGGAGAAGGTCTGCAGTGGATTGATGCTGCAGGCTTTTTTCATGGAGATGTAGCAATTGTGGCCGGATTTGTAGCGATACACCCGGGAAGTTGTCGTAGTCCTGGTCGAGATTGTAGCGATACACCCGGGAACTTGTAGCAATCCTGTCGCAGAATGTAGCAAAGCAAAATTAGTCGTGTCAGATCCACCTTCTGACTTGCTAGCCCACACCCTCTTGATGCCCTTAGGAAATTAAAAGACTGATGCTTAAGGGCATGAAGAGGGTGTGGTGGACTGAGGCGGTTGTAGCGATCGGGACCCAGGTTGTAGCGATACACCGGGAAAGTTGTCGCAATCATGACCAAAGTTGTCGTGATACACCCGGGAAGTTGTCGCAATCCACGCGCAGGATGTAGCAATCACAACAATCCAGGGAACTTTTCCCGCGTTCATTCGTATAACTACTATAAGGATCACGAAGGAGGAACCAAAATGGCTGTCTGTCAAAACTGTCATCAAAAATGGCCTTATTCGAAAGCTTTTAAACGCATCATGTGGTTCAACAGTCCAATGAAATGCCCGCACTGTGGTGAAAAACAGTATGTGACTAAAAATACAAGAAAGCGTTCTGCGACTCTTTCAGGACTGGTCAGCTTCATTATTATTTTTAGTGGGCTGTTCCTGGAATTATCTTTCACTTCGCTTGCAATACTGGCAGTAGCAGTTTTCGTAATCGCGATACTCGTCATGCCGTTGGGCGTGAAATTGTCAAATGAAGATGAGCCGCTTTGGTAGTGCAGCAGGCAGAGAGTACATGATACTCTTTGCCTATTCCACTACAGCAAATGCCCCACACACCATGCAGCAGACTCTTTTATAGGCTGCACCTTCAAATCACCCTGCTTCAGCTTCACCGACTCCGCCAGATCTTTTTCAAAGCTTGTTTTAAGAGAATGAATCACAGTAACATCCTCTGTCACCACATTTAACTCCTCATTAATCAGCAGACTTCTCCGGTCAAAATTCATTGTGCCGATATCACACAGCTTTCCATCAATCAAAATTGCTTTTGCGTGATAAAAACCGTTTTGAAATTGATAAATGTCAGCACCTTTACTGATTAACCTGCGTAAATAGCGGTAGGAGGCTGGCTGTACAAGTGGATGGTCAGGTGTACCAGGTACCAGAACGGTTAGTTTGACTCCTTTTTCAAGCGCATTAAATAAGCAGGTCTCAACTTTTTGAGTCGGAATAAAATAAGGCGAGCCGATAAAAATCGATGAAGAAGCTTTTTGGAGCAGGCTGCAGATGAATGCTTCCTGATCCACTGCTTCAGAAGAGACGAGCTGGTATTGACCGTTTCCTGCTGAATCAGGTTCTACAAACTCTTCACGCCAGTCGCGCTCAAATTCCGTCTGACAATCCTGTGTAATCTCCCCCGTAAGTCTCAGATGATAATCTCGCCAGGGTGTCAAAACAGGATCCAGATGTAAATATTCAAGTCCAATATTAAATCCCCCGACATGTGCAATTTTCTTATCAATCACGGCAAGCTTTTTATGATTTCTTTTCTGCATGAAAAACCAGCTTCCTTTAAAAGAAAACGGACGGCTGAATTGAATGATGACTTCTTCATGCGGTATATGTTTAAGTGACTTTTTAAAGGAACGGCTGCCAATTGCATCCAGCATCAGACGCACGCGGACACCTTCACGTGCTTTTTTGACAAGCAGCTTCATCAGGCGCTGTCCGGCATCATCAGGCTGTAAAATAAAAAACATGATATCGATTGTACAGACAGCATTCAGACAATCATCTTCAAGCTGCTTCATCCATTCCACGCCGTCGTCAAAAAAAGTTGCTTCAGCATTTTTCTTTGTATAGGGAGAAGCATAATTTTTTTTATTTTTTTTCAATCCTGCCAGCCAGTCCAGTCTGAGCCAGATAACAAGCAGGGCGATCCAGACAAATATTTTCATCATCCGACTCCTTTCTCGAAAATAGTATGTCCAAATAACAGCAGAACCTGTAAAATGAAAGAGAAAAATTCTGAAAATCCATTGACTGAATGCTCATTCATTATATAATGAGTATAAGAAAGTGTCAGACAACTTTGGGAGGAGTGCAGCGAACATGAGCATTGGGGATATTTTGCTGATTGTTAACTGGATTGCGTTTATTCTTGTAACCGCTTACGCAGTCTATTTATTTGGCTATCTGGTTAAATCACGCTATGACTTTATTAAGCTCGGTAAAAAAGAAGAGTTTGATAACAATGTCAAAGAACGCATGAAGAAGATCATGGTTCAGGTGTTTGGCCAGAAAAAATTATTGAAGGATAAGAAGAGCGGATTGATTCACGTCATGTTCTTCTATGGCTTCCTGCTTGTACAGGCTGGAGCGATTGACTTCATTTACAAAGGACTTGTACCTGGTGAGCACTTGCCGCTCGGTATTTTCTACCCTGGATTCACGTTTTTCCAGGAGCTTGTTACATTAATGATTCTTGTCGCAGTGGCATGGGCGTTCTACCGCCGTTACATGGAAAAGCTTGTCCGTCTGAAAAGGGGTTTTAAATCAGGCCTTGTACTGATTTTTATCGGCGGACTGATGGTATCTGTGTTACTTGGAAATGGAGCGGGAATCGTCTTCTTCGGTCACGAGCCGACATGGACTGAACCTGTTGCCTCAGTCATTGCACTTGCAACCGGCTGGATGGGTACTACAGCGAATGCAGTCATTTTCTATTTTGCATGGTGGGTACACTTATTATTCCTGTTAGGCTTCTTAGTATACGTGCCGCAATCAAAGCACGCGCACTTAATTGCTGGACCGATCAACGTATATTTCAACCGTCTTGATAATCCTGGTAAGCTTCGCAGCATCAATTTTGAAGACGAATCACAGGAAACGTTCGGCGTTGGGAAAGTGGAAGACTTCACACAGCTTCAGATGATTGACCTTTATGCATGTGTTGAGTGTGGACGCTGTACGAATATGTGTCCGGCAACCGGTACAGGTAAAATGCTGTCGCCAATGGATTTGATCACAAAAATCCGTGACCACCTGACATTTACAGGAGCGGCTGTGACATCACAGTCTCCATGGGTACCGGCACCTGCTTTTGCCCAGACAAAAGGCAACCAGATCGCAGCAGCTGCAGCAAACGGCGGCACTGAAGCAGCGATCGATATGTACCACCCAAGCCTGATTGGTGATGTTATCACAGAAGAGGAAATCTGGGCTTGTACAACGTGCCGTAACTGTGAAGATCAGTGTCCTGTTATGAATGAGCACGTTGATAAAATTATTGACCTGCGCCGTTACCTTGTTCTGACTGAAGGTAAAATGGAGCCGGATGCACAGCGCGCAATGCAAAACATTGAGCGTCAGGGTAATCCTTGGGGTCTGAACCGTAAAGAAAAAGAAAACTGGAGAGAAGCACGCGAAGACGTTGTGGTTCCTACAGTGAAAGAAATGAAAAAAGCAGACGAAGAATTCGAATACCTTTTCTGGGTTGGATCAATGGGTTCATTTGACAACCGAAGCCAGAAAATCGCGCTGTCATTTGCAAAAATGCTGAATGAAGCAGGCGTAAAATTCGCGATTCTCGGTAACAAAGAGAAAAACTCAGGTGACACACCGCGCCGACTTGGAAATGAATTCTTATTCCAGGAGCTTGCGAATGCGAACATCGCTGAGTTTGAAAAAAATGACGTGAAAAAGATCGTAACCATCGATCCTCACGCATACAATGTCTTTAAAAATGAGTATCCTGAATTCGGCCTGAAAGCTGAAGTCTACCACCACACAGAAGTACTTGCAGAGCTGGTGGAGCGCGGCAGGCTGAAGCCGGTACATGCAGTCAACGAGAAGATCACCTTCCACGACTCATGCTACCTCGGCCGCTACAACGAAGTATACGATCCGCCGCGTGAAATCCTGAAGTCTATCCCAGGCGTTCAGCTTGTGGAAATGGAACGTAACCGTGAAAAAGGCATGTGCTGTGGCGCCGGCGGAGGACTCATGTGGATGGAAGAAGACAAAGGCCACCGCGTAAACGTTGCCCGTACAGAACAGGCACTCGTCGTTGAACCATCCATGATCAGCTCCGGCTGTCCATACTGCCTGACAATGCTGTCAGACGGTACGAAGGCGAAGGAAGTTGAAGAAGAAGTTGGCACAATGGATGTTGCTGAACTGCTTGAGCTGAGTGTGATTGGGAAGCCTCAGGCGGCTGAAAGTGCATAAGAAATTTCAAAAACAATGAATACACTAATAAAACCAAACGACCTGGCTGCTTCTAACGACGGCCAGGTCGTTTTTTATTGATCGTATCGAATCGCCTTATCTAAGCATCGATATGATATGGCTGCCGCGTTTTTTTCTTTCTTTTTCATGCTGCGGTACAGAATATTTCCCTACTTTCGTCACGTTCGATTTAGCATTCAAATCGAATTGACTGACACAGCTATGGTCGCTTGCTGACTTAATTTTTACGCGAATCGTTTTTTGAGATTCTTCTTTCACATATTCATGATTGCTGGGATCATTAGTTAGTCCCGACACTGCATACCACCTCCCATCAATTCATTGCACCTGCTTAACTTCTAACGAACACCGGCTTCTTTCTGAGTGCCCCATTCATAATTCTGTATTGTAGTTTGAACAAGCTGGGGAACCAGAGAGCCATCGAGCGTATCAATCTCACCATATCGGCAGACAATCAGGATAAGATACAGTCTTCTATCCAAAAAAGTCGGCGTGAGCATGTATGAGCGATTACTGGAAAACAACGTTAACGTATAATTTTCGTTTAGGAGCAGGTTACTGATCATTTTATTCATGGATGGTTCGGCATGGATAGGTAAATTAGTTGCCTGAAATTTTTTAATGAACTCTTCGTATGCATCACTCAAAAAATCCTGATCTTCAAAGTTCAAACTGAAGGTAGAAGCAATATCTTCTAAAACCCCTATTAAATCTTCCTCATAAATCTGATAATCAAATTCCTCAGTCTGTCTGTCAGCCGCCTCATAAAATTCATAAATGTGAGCGAGCAGTCCGAATCTTGATAAATAACTCTGCAGTACATCGTGCACCAAGTCCAGCATATCTGTGCCGTAATCGATATGCTTAAAGTTAGCCGGTATATTTTCATGAACTAAAGCAAAGTGAGAAGCCTTGGCAGTCAACCTTGTGACTGTATCGTCAGCATCCGATCGATATGCTTCAATTTCATCCAGATCAAATTCAGTATTCCATATCTTTTTAATTCTTGGTGTTGAAAAAATTGAAATGTCGATAAAAATAACTGAGGAGGCAGCAAGAAGCAATAAGTTCCAGTCTTCAGCCGCAAATTCGTAAAAGGTTAACCATATTGCCGCACCAGCGATAAAAATCAGATATAACCCACGTCTGAAATTCTTTTGGCGCGACTGTCGTTTAAATATTTCCCACCTGGCTTCACCGGTGAAATCCGGTTTCGAGATCTTCTGTTCTTTCACTAATTCATATACAAAAAAATAAAGTAAAAACAATAATACAACCAAAACCCATAGTACAAGTCCCATCCCAACACCACTCCTCATGACAGGTGAATGATCCGTGAAAAAACCTGGAAGGACATTTTTAAGCAGCATAAATGAATAAAGAGGATGAAATGGAAGAAGATAACTTTCAACTCATCTCATTATATTTTTCAGTCGTTTAAATAGTATAAAAAAATACCAGCTATATAATTTACGAACATTCTATAACTCCACTTGTTTCAATAGTTGAAATCGCTTACAATAGAAGAGGTAGCATCATTTAAATGCCGTTAAATCGGCTTTTTTAAAGGGGATTTACTGAGCGAGCGTTCAGTCAACAAGCGCCCGCCCAGCCACAAATTAGTCAGAATGTTCAGGTCAAGGATGCATTTTTGTAAGCGGATTCAATTTTACTTTTAGACCGGCTGTGTTTATCAATGCAGTCAAAGCTGATTGAAGCTTAGGGTTGGCGACTCCTGCGGCAGCGAAGGGACAGGTGAGACCTTACGGCGAAGCCGGAGGGGCTCACCGCCTGGCCGCGGAAAGCGCCAATCCGCAGCGAAGATCAGCGGCTATCAAAGTTAAACAAAGGGGAGAATCACAATGCCAAAAACAGTAATTATTGACGGAGCAAGAACACCTTTCGGAAAAATGGGCGGATCACTCGCATCATTCACAGCATCAGACCTTGGAGCAGCAGCAATCAAAGAAGCACTTAAACGTGCAGACGTTGCACCGGAAACAATAGATGAAGTTATCCTTGGAACAGTCCTGCAGGGCGGACAGGGACAAATCCCATCGCGCCAGGCAGCACAAAAAGCAGGCATCCCATGGGAAGTAAAAACAGAAACAATTAACAAAGTATGTGCGTCAGGCATGCGTTCAGTGACACTTGGAGACCAGCTGATCAGACTTGGAGATGAGTCCCTGATTGTTGCAGGCGGCATGGAGTCAATGACAAATGCGCCTTACTTTATGGATAAAGCAAGATCAGGATTCCGTATGGGAGACCAGATGGTAAAAGACATGATGGTTCACGATGGACTGACTTGTACATTTAACAACGTTCATATGGGTACTTACGGAAACTCAACAGCTGAAGAATTCAGCCTGACACGTGAAGAGCAGGATGCATGGGCTGCAAGAAGCCACAAGCTTGCAGGCGATGCAATCGATAATGGTGTATTTGCTGAAGAGATTGTTCCACTTCAGGTTCCTCAGCGTAAAGGTGATCCAATCGCTGTTGAAAATGATGAATCAGTCAGAAGAGGGACTACACCTGAAACACTTGCAGGTCTTCGTCCGGCATTCGGAAAAGACGGCACAATCACAGCAGGTAACGCGCCTGGCATCAACGACGGTGCCTGCGCAATGGTATTAATGAGCGATGAGCGCGCTACAAAAGAAGGCAAAAAGCCGCTTGCAACGATTCTTGGACACGCAGAAGTAGCAGTAGAAGCGAAAAACTTCCCTCAAACACCTGGCCTTGTCATCAACGCACTGCTTGAAAAAACAGGCCACAAGCTTGAAGACATCGACCTGTTTGAAATCAACGAAGCATTCTCAGCAGTTGCACTGGCAAGTAACAAAATCGCTAAGCTCGACCCTGAAAAAGTAAACGTCAACGGAGGCGCAGTCGCACTTGGTCACCCAATCGGCGCAAGCGGCGCACGCATCATCCTGACACTTGCCTACGAACTCAAACGCCGTGGCGGCGGACTCGGCATCGCAGCCATCTGCTCAGGCGGAGGCCAGGGCGACGCAGTACTGATTCAGGTTTGATCCTGAATTATGTACCTAGAGGTTACTGATTTTTTAAGAGTTACAAAGTCATGATAAATGCTATTGCTTTAAAAATAGAAATACTAGCAGACCGGAGCGTAAGGCGGCGACTCTGGAACGAATAGTGGGAAGCTGATCCCCCGCAAGGCTCAGCAACCACCGTCCGGAAAGCGTCCGCCTGAAGCGCAGGTTTGCGGTTTATCAAAACAAGAATTGTACATTGCACCATCCCCTGTTGGGCTGCGCGGAGGACGGGTGACTCCAGCGGCAGAGAAGGGACAGGTGAGACCATACGGCGAAGCCGGAGGGGCTCACCGCCCGGCCGCGGAAAGCTTCCCGTCCGGAGCTCAGACCAACAGGGCATATCAGAGTACAAAGGAGAATCCCAATGAACATCAAAACAGTCATGGTCATCGGCGCCGGACAAATGGGCGGCGGCATTGCACAGGTATGTGCCCAGTCAGGCTACAACGTTATCCTCAACGACCTGAAAGACGAATTCCTCACACGCGGACTCGGCGTCATCGAAAAAAACCTGAACCGTGCAGTCAGCAAAGAAAGAATGACAGAAGAAGATAAAAACGCAACGCTCGGCCGCATCACACGTTCAACCGATCTGAACGATGCAAAAAATGCTGACCTCATCATCGAAGCAGCCGTAGAAAACATGAGTATCAAAACAAAAATTTTCGAAACACTGGATCAGGCAGCACCTGCACATGCCATTCTAGCGTCAAACACTTCCTCACTTCCTATCACGGAAATCGCAGCAGCAACAAAGCGTCCTGAGCAGGTCATCGGCATGCATTTTATGAACCCTGTACCAGTCATGAAGCTCGTTGAAATTATCCGCGGACTTGCGACATCAGATGAAGTGTACCAGGCGATTGAAGATATGACGAAGTCGCTCAGTAAAGCACCTGTTGAAGTGGAAGACTTCCCGGGATTTGTTTCAAACCGTATTTTGATGCCAATGATCAATGAAGCAATCTACACACTTTATGAAGGTGTGGCAACGAAGGAAGCCATTGATGATGTCATGAAAATGGGGATGAATCATCCGATGGGTCCGCTTCAGCTTGCTGACTTTATCGGTCTTGACACGTGCCTTTATATTATGGAAATTCTTCACGAAGGATTTGGCGACAGCAAATATCGCCCATGTCCGCTGCTTCGCAAATATGTAAAAGCGGGCTGGCTTGGTAAGAAGACCGGCCGCGGTTTCTACAGCTACGAATAAACACCAGGGAGGATCAGAAAGATGGACCTGCGATTTACAGAAGAACAAATCATGATGCAAAAAATGGTCAGGGACTTCGCAAAAGAGGAAATTGAGCCATTTATCGAAAGAATGGAAGCCGGAGAGTTTCCGCGTGAGATTTTAAATAAAATGGCTGAGCTTGGCCTGATGGGGATTACGGTTCCTGAAGAATACGGCGGCGCAGGGATGGATTTCACGTCCTACATCATTGCAATTAATGAGCTTGCGAAGGTCAGTCCGGTTGTCAGCGTAATTCTATCCGTTCATACATCAGTCGGAACGAACCCGATTTTATACTACGGAAATGAAGAGCAGAAGCAGAAATACGTGACAAAGCTTGCGACTGGAGAACACCTGGGTGCCTTCTGTCTGACAGAGCCGAGTGCAGGGTCTGATGCTGCGAGCCTGAAAACACGGGCCGTGAAAAAAGACGATCATTACGTATTAAACGGCTCTAAAATTTTCATCACTAACGGTGGAGAAGCAGACACGTATATCGTATTTGCCGTAACAGATCCTGAAAAAGGGACAAGAGGGATCAGCGCATTTATCGTAGAGAAGAATTTCCCTGGGTTTGTTGTCGGAAAAGATGAAGAGAAAATGGGTCTTCACGGTTCACGCACAGTCCAGCTGACGTTTGAAGATATGAAAGTACCTGCTGAAAACCTTTTAGGTGAAGAAGGGGAAGGCTTCAAAATCGCACTTGGCAACCTGGATGTCGGCAGAATCGGAATCGCAGCAAAATCACTTGGCATTGCTGAAGCAGCGGTAGAACATGCAGTCGCTTACGCAAAAGAGCGTGAGCAGTTCGGTAAGCCGATCGCACAGCAGCAGGGCATCGGCTTTAAGCTTGCAGATATGGCAACAGCCGCTGAAGCTGCAAAACTATTAGTCTATCAGGCAGCATTCCTTCGTCAGGAAGGCAAGCCGTGTGGAAAAGAAGCATCAATGGCAAAGCTGTTCACTTCATCAACCGCAATGAATAACGCAATCGAGTGCGTCCAGGTATTTGGCGGGAACGGCTATACAGAAGATTATCCTGCAGAGCGCCTGTTCCGTGACGCAAAAATCAGTGAGATCTATGAAGGTACAAGTGAAATCCAGAGAATCGTGATCAGTAAGCACGTAACCAAATAGGGGGAAATCCAACATGAATTTTAAGTTAACTGAAGAACATGAAATGATCCGTAAAATGGTACGCGACTTTGCAGAAAAGGATGTTGCACCAACAGCTGCAGAGCGTGATGAAGAAGAACGCTTTGACCGTGAAATCTTCGATAAAATGGCTGAGCTTGGCTTAACGGGGATTCCATGGCCTGAAGAGTACGGTGGAATCGGCAGTGACTACCTTGCATATGTAATCGCAGTTGAAGAACTGTCACGCGTCTGTGCTTCAACAGGTGTAACACTATCCGCTCACCTGTCACTTGCAAGCTGGCCGATCTATAAGTTCGGTACAGAAGAACAGAAAAAGCATTACCTGACAAAGCTTGCACAGGGTGAAATGCTTGGCGCTTACGGACTTTCTGAGCCGGGCGCAGGCTCTGACGTATCTTCAATGAAAACAAAAGCTGTGAAAAACGGTGATCACTACGTACTGAACGGTTCAAAGGTCTGGATCACAAACGGTGGCGCAGCAGAACTGTATATTATCTTCGCAGTCACAGATCCTGAAGCAGGCACACGCGGAATGAGTGCATTTATTGTTGAAAAAGGCTGGGAAGGCTTCTCGATCGGTAAAAAAGAGAAAAAGCTCGGTATTCGTTCATCACCGACAACTGAGCTGATCTTTGACAATGTTAAAGTACCTGCTGAAAACCTTTTAGGGAAAGAAGGAGAAGGCTTCAAGATTGCCATGATGACACTGGACGGCGGCCGTAACGGAATCGCAGCACAGGCAGTCGGCATTGCACAGGGCGCACTTGATGCATCAGTTGAATACGCAAAAGGACGCGAGCAGTTCGGCAAAACGATCCTTGCAAACCAGGGCGTATCCTTCAAAATCGCAGACATGGCAACAAGCATTGAAGCGTCACGCCTGCTGACTTACCAGGCGGCATGGCTTGAATCAGAAGGACTTCCTTACGGTAAGGAATCTGCGATGTCTAAGTTGATGGCAGGAGACACGGCGATGAAGGTGACTGTGGAAGCTGTACAGATCTTCGGCGGCTACGGCTATACAAAGGACTACCCGGTCGAACGCTACATGCGCGACGCAAAAATCACTCAGATCTACGAAGGCACCCAGGAAATCCAGCGCCTCGTAATCGGCCGTATGGTGACGAAATAAGTTTAATGGTGCAGATAACCGCTTTTGATTTCCGCGGGAGGGCTTCGCTTTCCGCGGACGAACGCTCGAGCCTCCTCAGGCAGAAAACCACTGCCTTCCGGGGTCTCTCACGATCGTTTTTCCGCAGGAGTCTCGCCCACCCGCTACAATCAACGCTTTATATGACTTGAACTAACAAACTTATGATCATTACTTAAATTCTTAAATTCATTTTACTTTTTATCAATGTGTCTACTTACAAAGCGTTGATTGGAGCGGAAGGGGGCGACTCCGGGACGATTAGTGGGAAGCTGAGACCCCGCAGGCCTTGCCGAGGAGGCTCAGCAACCACCGTCCGGAAAGCGTCCCCCTGAAGCGGAAATCATAAGCGGTTGTAATAGACTCAAGTCCCTCAAGCCAACGGCCCATCAACAATGTGAAAGGTGGCGGATGCGATTGGAGAATAAACGGGAAGTACAATCCTCAGTAAAAGACGAGCGGCTCATAGAAATGCGCCGTGATCAGATGATCAAAGGGGCCGTATCCCTTTTTAAGCAAAAAGGATTTCACCGCACCACAACACGTGAAATCGCCAAAGCTTCAGGATTCAGTATCGGTACACTCTACGAATATATACGTACAAAAGAAGACGTACTCTACCTCGTCTGTGACAGGATCTATGACGAAGTCCGCGTCCGCCTGCATGATATGGAGATTGATGGCGGGACGCTGCAGTCTTTATCAAGAGGGATTGCACATTATTTTAAAGTGGTCGACGGTATGCAGGATGAAGTGCTTGTCATGTATCAGGAAGCCAAGTCACTGTCAAAGGATGCACTGCCGTACGTATTGAAAAAAGAGCTGGAAATGACAAAAATGTTTGAAACGCTGATTCAGAAATGTGTGGATGAAGGTGAGCTTGTGATGGAGCAGGATGAAATTCATCTGCTCGCACAGAACATTTTCGTACAGGGTCAGATGTGGGCGTTCAGAAGATGGGCGCTGCGTGAATATAATATCGATCAGTATACGGACAGACAGACCGAGCTGCTGCTGAAAGGTGTAAGGGGATACCAGGCAGCGGTGAACAAGGGGGAATAAACAATGGCAGTAAATGAACCAGTAATCTATAAGCCGAAACATCCGGTTCGTTTTGTAACGGCATCCAGCCTGTTTGACGGCCATGATGCGTCGATTAATATTATGAGAAGAATACTGCAGGCGAGCGGTGCGGAGGTCATTCACCTAGGCCACAACCGCTCAGTTGAGGAAGTTGTGAATGCTGCAATTCAGGAAGATGTGCAGGGAATTGCAATTTCATCCTATCAGGGTGGACACGTTGAATATTTTAAATATATGTACGACCTGTTGAAAGAGCGCGGTGCACCGCATATCAAAATTTATGGCGGCGGTGGCGGCGTGATCATTCCGCGTGAAATCAAAGAGCTTCACGCATATGGAATCGCGCGTATCTTTTCGCCGGAGGATGGCCGTACAAATGGGCTTCAGGGCATGATCAACCGGATGCTTGAAGAGTGTGATTATGCAACCGTTGAAAAAGAAATGAAGCATGAGATCAGTGAGCTGACGTCGGGTGATATCCCTGTCGTATCAAAGTTTATCTCACTTGCTGAGTACCGTATGAAGGATGACAGTGACGTCTGGCAGAACATTATGGACCAGGTCAAAGCGGAAGAAAAGCATGCGCCGGTTATCGGAATCACAGGTACAGGGGGCGCAGGAAAAAGCTCGCTGACAGATGAGTTGATCCGACGTTTTATCAATGAAATTCCTGATAAAAAGGTTGCGATCCTTTCAATCGATCCAACCAAGCAGAAAACGGGCGGCGCGCTTTTAGGAGACAGAATCCGTATGAATGCGATTTTCTCTGACCGCGTATTTATGAGAAGTCTTGCAACCCGCGGCTCTAAAAGTGAGTTGTCACTTGCGATCCGTGATGCGATTTCTGTTGTGAAAGCTGCAGGCTATGACATGGTCATCGTTGAGACGAGCGGAATCGGACAGGGGGATGCTGAAATCGCTGAGATCTCAGATATCTCTATGTATGTGATGACGAGTGAATTCGGTGCGCCTTCACAGCTTGAAAAAATCGATATGATTGATTACGCAGACCTTGTTGTTATTAACAAATATGAGCGTAAAGGCAGTGAGGATGCGAAGCGCCAGGTGCAGAAGCAGTATCAGCGCAGCCGCATGCTGTTTGATCAGGACCTTGATGATATGCCGGTGTTCGGTACGATCGCATCCCAATTTAACGATGCAGGCACGAATACACTTTTCGCAGCACTGATTGAAAAAGTGAACGAAAAGGTTCAGACAGACTGGGCAACCGCGTTTTCTAAAAAAGCGGAAGTGGAAAAGCAGAACGTCATTATCCCGAATGACCGCCGCTACTACCTGCGCGAGATCTCAGAAACCGTTCGCCGCTATCATAAGGGTGCTGAAGAGCAGGTAAAGCTTGCACGCCGATTCTTCCAGCTTGAAGGCAGTATTGAAGCTGCAAGGGAAGCGGGCGAAGATGAAACGGTCAATGTACTTGAAACAATGAAAGAAACTACGTGGGAGCAGCTTTCAGCAGAGTCTAAAAAGATTCTTGAAAACTGGCCGCAGCTGAAAGAGCTTTACGCACAGGATCAATTCACAACAAAAATCCGCGATAAGGAAATCGTCACAGAGTTGAAGACAACAAGTCTTTCAGGTCTGTCGATTCCAAAAGTTGCACTGCCGAAGTTTGAAGACTACGGTGAAATTTTAAAGTGGGTCTACAAAGAAAACGTACCGGGATCATTCCCGTATACAGCAGGCGTATTTCCTTTTAAACGTAAGGGTGAAGATCCGAAGCGTCAGTTCGCCGGTGAAGGGACGCCTGAACGGACGAACCGCCGCTTCCATTACCTTTCAAAGGATGATGATGCAAAGCGCCTGAGTACGGCATTTGATTCAGTCACGCTTTACGGTGAGGATCCTGACCACCGACCTGACATTTACGGAAAAGTCGGAGAGAGCGGCGTCAGCATTTGTACACTTGAGGATATGAAAAAGCTTTATGCAGGCTTTGACCTATGTGCACCATCAACGTCAGTATCCATGACGATTAACGGACCTGCACCGATTATTCTGGCAATGTTCATGAATACAGCGGTTGACCAGCAGATAAAAGCACGTGAGGAAGAACTCGGCCGCACCCTTTCAATGGAGGAATTCACTGAAGTGCGTGAACAGACGCTGCAGGTGGTACGCGGAACCGTACAGGCCGATATTCTAAAAGAGGATCAGGGACAGAATACTTGTATCTTCTCAACAGAATTCGCGCTGCGTATGATGGGAGATATCCAGCAGTACTTTATCGATCATAAAGTGCGTAACTATTACTCAGTATCAATTTCCGGCTATCATATCGCTGAAGCGGGAGCGAATCCGATTTCGCAGCTGGCATTTACACTGGCTAATGGCTTTACGTACGTTGAATACTACTTAAGCCGCGGAATGGATATTAACGACTTTGCACCGAACCTGTCATTCTTCTTCTCAAATGGACTTGATCCTGAATACACAGTAATCGGCCGTGTAGCAAGACGGATCTGGGCAACAGTGATGAGAGACAAGTACGGAGCAAATGAACGTAGTCAGAAGCTGAAATATCATATTCAGACATCAGGCCGCTCACTGCATGCGCAGGAAATCGACTTCAACGATATCCGCACAACGCTGCAGGCGCTGATGGCACTTCAGGATAACTGTAACTCGCTTCACACAAACGCATATGACGAAGCGATCACAACGCCGACTGAAGAATCTGTACGCAGAGCCATGGCAATCCAGATGATCATTACAAAAGAGCACGGCTTAAGTAAAAACGAAAATCCGCTTCAGGGTGCATTTATCGTCGAAGAACTGACTGACCTTGTTGAAGAAATGGTGCTTCAGGAATTCGAGCGTATTAATGACCGCGGCGGCGTACTTGGCGCAATGGAAACGCAGTATCAGCGCGGGAAAATTCAGGAAGAATCCATGCATTACGAAATGAAGAAGCATACAGGAGAGCTTCCGATTATCGGCGTGAACACCTATCTGAATCCAAACCCGCCATCAGAAGAACAGATGGACAGCATGGAACTCGCACGTGCGACAAAAGAAGAGAAGGAAACGCAGATCACAAACCTTCAAAACTTCCAGCAGACGCACGGTGACAAAGCTGAAGAAGCGCTGAACCGGTTGAAAGAAACAGCTGTATCAGGTGGCAACCTGTTTGCTGAACTGATGGAAACAGTAAAAGTGGCCTCGCTCGGTCAAATTACACATGCTTTATATGAAGTGGGCGGACAATACCGTCGGAATATGTAGTATTAAATTACCGTTAAAACTGCCGGATTATTACCCGGCAGTTTTCTTTTTGTACTATACTAAGAGTAATCATTTTGATCAGGACGTGATTTAGTGAAAAAACTGCTTATTTTAAGCGCCTCTATATTGCTAGTCGCAGGGCTGACACTCTATTTATACAGCCGGATGGTTGGAGCAGTACCGTTTTTGATGCTGTCCGCCGTGTTTTACTGGCTCGCATGGCGCGAAACTAAAAAGGGTCGAATAAAGAATTCCTAAAAAACAATGGTAACTATGGCATTCTGATTAAAACTTTGGTTATAATGGAACATATGCCTTGAGCTAAATTCATTTAAATACTTTGCTTACATTGTAAAGGTTGGCTGATGATTTCCGCTTCAGGGGGACGCTTTCCGCGGCCGGGCGGTGAGCCCGCAGGCTTCGCCATGGCCTCACACGTCCCTTCCTGCCGCAGGAGTCGCCCCCTTACGCTGCAATCATCAGCTGTGCAGAAATTATTATGGGCTTTTACAAGGTTTTAGTAATGTATATTATGAAATTCTATACAAGTTGTTTATGAAGATGAATGTTTTATAACAAACTGAAGTTGATTGGTGCGGAGGGGTGCGAGACTCCTGCGGGAGAGTGCGGGCTGATCAGACCCCACAGGCGAAGCCGAGAAGGCTTATCACCCCACCCGCGGAAAGCGAGTACCCCGGAGCACCAATCAACTGGTTATAAAGGGATCAACTTCTGACAGCAACATCACCCAAACCAAAGGAGTGCAAATCATGGAACTTAAAAATCGCTCAGTAGAAGATCTGCGTGAATATTCATTTATAGAAATCGCACACCAGCTGCTCGTTGATAACCATAACTCAATGACATTCAATGACATGGTCGAAGAATGGAAACGCCTGCTAGGTGTAACAGATAAAGAAGCACGTGACAGAATCGTTCAGTTCTATACAGACCTGAACATGGACGGCCGCTTCATCTATCTCGACTCAGACAAAGGCTGGGGTCTACGTTCATGGTACCCGCTTGACCAGGTAGAAGACGAGCAGATCACAAGCGAAATCCAGACAACGAAGAAAAAGACAAAGTCTAAGAAGAAGAAAAAAGCAGAAGAAGATCTTGACTTTGACAACCTCGATGACGAAGAAGACGACCTTGTCTATGACGAAATCGACGATGAAGTTGAAGACGTGGAAGACATCGACGGAGAAGAATTCGAAGACGACGTCGATTATGATGATCTTGACGATGATGAAGATGATGAAGACCTTGAAGAAGACGAAGAAGAGGAGAATCTTTAAATCGTCAGTCTTTTCCGCCATTTAATTCTTTCTTGATTTTTTAAAATTTGATGGTAGTATTTTATTTGGGCTCCCTTTAAAGGGATCAATCGCAAATATCCGCGCTCCCTTGCGTTTTACACGCAGGAGGGGCGCTTTTTATTTTTTATAAAACTCTTTTTAACAGCAATGAACTGTTTATTGTTGGCTTAAAAGAATCACATTTGAATTAAGAATAATAGATTTGATTTTTAAGACTTAATTCTAATGTACAGAGTTGACCGAAGCGTCCCCCCTGAAGCGGAGGTCAACGGTCACCCTACCGAACCTCGTAAACCCGAAAGGAGAAATACACATGTCAACAAAATATATTTTCGTCACAGGCGGCGTAGTATCATCGCTTGGTAAAGGTATTACAGCAGCATCACTTGGACGCCTTTTAAAAAACAGAGGGCTGAACGTAACAATTCAGAAGTTCGACCCATATATCAACGTAGACCCTGGAACAATGAGTCCATACCAGCACGGTGAAGTATTCGTAACAGATGATGGCGCTGAGACTGACCTTGACCTTGGTCACTATGAGCGTTTTATCGACATTAACCTGAACAAATACAGCAACGTGACAACAGGTAAGATCTACTCGACGGTTCTAAAGAAAGAGCGTCGCGGTGACTATCTTGGCGGAACTGTACAGGTAATTCCGCATATCACAAACGAATTGAAAGAGCGCGTTTTCCGTGCAGGCCGTGAAACAAATGCGGATATCGTGATCACTGAAATTGGCGGAACAGTAGGGGATATCGAATCTCTTCCATTCCTTGAAGCAATCCGTCAGATTAAGAGTGATGTAGGCCGTGAGAATGTGATGTACGTTCATTGTACGCTTGTGCCATACATTAAAGCTGCCGGCGAAATGAAAACAAAGCCGACACAGCACAGTGTAAAAGAGCTTCGCAGCCTTGGTATCCAGCCGAATATCATTGTTCTTCGTACAGAAAACCCGATTTCTCAGGATATGAAAGATAAGATTGCGCTGTTCTGTGACATCGATGAAAAATCAGTCATCGAAGCAACAGATGCAGATACGCTTTACGCTGTACCACTTGCGCTTCAGGCTCAAAACATGGACCAGATCGTCTGTGACCACTTCCAGCTTGACGCACCTCAGCCTGAAATGACTGAATGGAATGCACTTGTGGACCGTGTACGTAACCTGAAGGAAAAGACAACGATTGCGCTTGTTGGTAAATACGTTGAGCTGCAGGATGCTTACATTTCAGTTGTAGAATCACTTCGCCATGCAGGCTATAGCTTTGACGCAGACGTTGAAGTGAAATGGCTGAATTCTGAACTGCTGACGCGTGAAAATATTGAGCAGGAGCTTGCAGACGTTGACGGAATCCTTGTACCAGGTGGCTTCGGCGACCGTGCCATCGAAGGTAAAATCGAAGCAATCCGCTATGCGCGTGAAACAAAAACACCATTCCTTGGTATCTGCCTTGGTATGCAGCTTGCAAGTGTTGAATTTGCACGCAATGTACTTGGACTTGAAGGGGCTCACTCAGCTGAGATCAACCCGACAACGCCATATCCGGTCATTGACCTGTTACCTGAACAGAAGGATATCGAAGACCTTGGCGGAACGCTGCGTCTTGGACTTTATCCATGTAAGCTGACTGAAGGTACAAAAGCATTCGAAGCATATGACAACGAAGTCGTATATGAGCGCCACCGTCACCGCTTTGAATTCAACAACCAGTACCGTGAGAAAATGGAGGACGCAGGATTCCTATTCTCAGGTACAAGCCCTGACGGCCGTCTTGTAGAAATCATTGAGCTTGCTGACCATCCATGGTTCGTGGCGTCACAGTTCCACCCGGAATTCACATCACGCCCAACACGTCCGCAGCCATTATTCAGAGACTTTATTGAAGCAACAATGAAGAAATAATTTAAGTTGATCCTCCACCCGGGGTTGGGTGGAGGATTTTTTTTGAGCGATTGGCGGGGCGAGGTGGCTGGCGGAGGCGGATTTCGGATTTCCTTCAATCTGTGTTTTTTTGCATCAATATCGGTGGAGATTCCCTCAATACAGAAATGATTCGATCAATCTGCACCTTCATTGCTTCAATGGAGCTGCGGAGGGCTTTTTTTCCTTCAACCGCGGTTCTGATTCCTTCACATAAACCAATATTCCCTTCAGAACAATCGGTGTTTCCTTCATTTACCTTTCACCTCATGTTAAAGTTAGCGTGTACGATCGGAACTGGGTATAATCAACAAAAGGAGGTGAACAACATGCAGAAGCTGTATAAATGGTCTAACTGGAAAACATGGCTCGTTTCTTTTATTATTTTCGGTGCTTTTTTAGGGTTCATTTTGCCTAATGAAGCTGCAGAGTCTTCCCGTATAACCGGAACATCGGAATCTCCGGATGGTTCTTTTTTCTATTCGCCAGCCACGCTTTATTCAATTGCCGATACTTATGGAGAAGAGGGGAGATCATACTATATTCGGGCTCGCTACACGTTCGATGTTGTCTGGCCAATTGCCTATTTTCTGTTTCTGACCACTACAGTCGGTCTGCTTTTCAAGCCGCTTCGCCAGTCGAAATGGAGATGGGTCATTCTGCTGCCGTTATTTGGTCTGATCTTTGATTATCTGGAGAATCTCAGTACATCTCTAGTAATGAATGCTTACCCGGACACGCTCGATTTCTTCGCAACGATTGCTCCGTTTTTTACAGCAATCAAATGGACATCAATCTATACGAGTTTTCTTCTGATCCCAATTGGCATCATTCTTCGCATACTGAAATGGAGGAAATAATTTGATCATTAAACCCCAGACTGTTCCCCGTCATATAAAATCATTAGAGGTCATCGCAAAAAGACTAAAGCCATTTCACCCGAAATATCCGGAAATCCAGCGTCAGTTAGCTATAATGGTCGCCGGGCACAAGGGTGAGACAGGTCTTGATTATCATCTGAGCTTTATTGACACTCCGCACCTCACTCTTCACAACCTTCGTTTAAAAGGGGAACTTCATTATTTTCAAATAGATTCGACCCTGATCTTTTCTAACGCAATTATCATCATTGAAGTGAAAAACATAGCGGGCACAATCGAATTCAACACCGACTTTCAGCAGGTGATCCGCACCCATAACGGTGTAACAGAAGCATTCAAAGACTTTCATTTGCAAACAGACAGGCAAAAGCAGCAGCTCACAGCTTTCCTTAAAAAGAACAAACTTCCCAACCTGCCCGTCATCCCATTAATTGTTATGTCAAACAGCCGCACAATCGTACAATCTAAAACCCCTCATGTACTTCAAAATGTTATACCCGCCGAAGCGCTTCAATCCCATATCCAAAAAAGAATAGCCGGACTCCACATAAAAAAGATCAGTCATTCTCAAGTTAAGAAAATTGCTGAATTATTGCTCAGGGCAAATGAAGAATTGGAATCTGACTGGCTGACTCGTTATGGCCTTCAATTTCATGACTTTCACATGGGTGTCGAGTGTCCAGGGTGTCAGATATTCGGCATGAAAATGAAGTACAAAAGTAAGTGGGAGTGCCAATCCTGCCGGGCAATATCAGATCAAGCTCATCACAGTGCACTTGAAGAACTGTTTTTATTAAAAGGAGAAGGTCTCACTAATAAAGATATCAGGCACTTTTTTCTGATTGAACATAACCAGCAGGTCAGAAGAATGGTAAATGGCATGAGCATTTCAGTCGCTGGTAAAACGAAAGGAACTAAATATTATAGGCATAAGTCTGTAATGGAGTGAAACATGTTGATGGAATTGTAGTTGGTACCTGAAGGGAATCTGTTCTGAGTTGATAGAATTAATCTTAAAGATGATGCGATTACGACGATCTGAATTGAAATGAAGTAATCAATAGCAAAATTGAAGGAATCCATCAGCCAGAATGAACAAATAAAAATCAAATTGAGTGAAAAACTCTTCAAATGAAGGAATTATTCACACCCGCCATTGCCATTCAAGTCCGGACATTGCACTCAAATATAAAAAACCCCGGCCGCAATCTCCAGCAGCCGGGGCATTCCATCTATTAATAATCCTCCAGAATCTCATCCAGCACAAACTTCACACCATGGTATAAATAAAGAGCAGCCATCAGTGATGGAAAACCGAATCGTCCGCCAAATTCATCCGGCAGCATGCCCCGCACGGTTTGCGTGTTCAGAAATGAATCTGCCTTTTCCTGAAGGTCTTGCTCTGCATCCTTTACTTTCCCTGCAATCACAGCAAAAGGCACTTCAGCTTCAATCAGCTTTTCTGCAAAAGCGAGCGCCTGTGGGTCAGTCGTTCTTCTTGTGACAAGCAGCACGCGGTCAGCGACAGTTAATTCATCTGCATTCTGTAATTCGCGTACGCCTTCAAGCGGCTCCTCACCCTGCAAGGCTTCAGCAGTCACGCCTGCCATTTCTCCAAATCCTTTTATATAAATAGAGCCGTCACCAACTGAAGCCTGTGCTAAAAGGCGGGCGGCATTTTCAATTTCCATTTCTTCTTTAGACTGCAATCTGCCGAATAATCCGGTCAGCTGTGTAGTGAACATTTTTAGCATAAGTGTCATCCTTTCAATTGATTTCCTCACTATTTGTCGAAAAAGCGCAAACGGTTTCTTCATTAATAGGAAGGAACTCATCTATTTGTGTTGAATGTACCATAATAAGCACTGATTGAGAAACAGACCGTATTACTCTATTATGAAGAAGTATACATACAAAGCGAACCTGGGTAAGTTGGGTATCACAAAAAAGAGGTGGAAATGTGGAAAAAGTACTGATTGTAGATGATCAATTTGGCATACGTATTCTGCTGAATGAAATTCTTGAAAAAGAAGGGTACCAGACTTATCAGGCAGCAAATGGAATGGAAGCACTGGCGCTTTTAAAAGAAGAGCCGGATCTAGTATTGCTCGATATGAAAATTCCGGGAATGGATGGCATTGAGATTTTGCGTAAAATGAAAGAAAAGGAAGAGGAGATCAAAGTCATTATCATGACAGCCTATGGTGAACTCGGCATGATTCAGGAGGCAGAATCTTTGGGAGCGCTTACACACATCACGAAGCCTTTTGACATTCAGGACATCAGAAACCTTGTCAAAGAGCATATAAAGGCAAATTAGCACGTCCTAATTTGAAAAGATGAGCGGCTGGCATGGTAAAATGCTAAAACGTTTGGTATGATACTAGAGAAAATGGTTGTGCAAAAGCTATGCCGTTTATTTAAAGGAGGAAACTAATTATGCCATTAGTATCAATGACAGATATGCTGAACAAAGCGAAGGATGGGGGCTATGCAGTAGGTCAGTTCAACCTGAATAACCTTGAATTTACTCAGGCGATTCTTCAGGCTGCTGAAGAAGAAAAATCACCTGTAATTCTTGGTGTTTCTGAAGGTGCTGCCCGCTACATGAGCGGATTTACAACTGTGGTGAAAATGGTTGAAGGTCTTCTTGAAGACTTAAACATTACTGTACCAGTAGCAATTCACCTTGACCACGGATCAAGCTTTGACAAGTGTAAAGAAGCAATTGATGCAGGTTTCACATCTGTAATGATTGACGCTTCTCACGGTCCTTTCGAAGATAACGTGGAAGTAACTTCTAAAGTTGTTGAATACGCACACGCTAAAGGAGTTTCTGTAGAAGCTGAACTTGGCGTTGTAGGCGGCCAGGAAGATGACGTGGTTGCAGATGGCGTGATCTATGCAGATCCTAAAGAATGTAAAGAACTTGTAGAACGCACAGGTATCGATACACTTGCACCAGCACTTGGATCAGTTCACGGTCCTTACAAAGGCGAACCGAACCTTGGATTCAAGGAAATGGAGCAGATCGGTAACGAAGCAGGCGTACCAATCGTTCTTCACGGCGGTACAGGCATTCCAACAAAAGATATCCAAAAAGCGATCTCTTACGGAACAGCTAAAATCAACGTGAACACAGAAAACCAGATTGCATCAGCGAAGAAAGTACGTGAAGTACTTGCTGCTGACTCAGAAGTATATGATCCACGTAAATATCTTGGACCAGCGCGTGAAGTGATTAAAGAAACAGTAATCGGCAAAATGCGTGAATTTGGTTCATCAAACAAAGCGTAACTCGTCACTCGGTTTCATGGGGTAGAAATTGAGTCATATCAAAAGAGGCTGGCTCACAAACAGGCAAGCCGCTTATTTTCGAATAAGCGGCCCAACCGTTTTTTGAGCCGGCCTTTTTTAAATATTTTATGGCTCTGGTAACCGGCTTTGATTTCCGTGGGAGGGCTTCGCTTTCCGCGGACGAACGCTCAGGCCAAGGCAGAAAACCACTGCCTTCTAGGACTTTCACGATCGTTTTTCCGCAGGATTCTCGCCCTACCACTCCAATCAAAGCCTAAATTTACTTATTAAACATCGGAAAATTATCTTTTTTAATTGAAAGAAAATTGGTACATTAGTTAGTAATTAAATTTACCAAAGTCACACGAAGTTGATCGGAGCGTAAGGCGGCGACTCCGGGACGATTAGTTGGAAGCTGAGACCCCGCAGGCGCTTGCGCCGAGGAGGTCTAATGGAGCCACAAAACGGCTCATCCAGGAAAGCGTCCGCCTGAAGCGCAGATCAGCGGGCAACACCAAATACATAAAAAAGGATGGGATCACATTGAAATTTTTCATTGATACAGCAAATATGGATGAGATCAAAGAAGCACACAGCTGGGGGATTATCGACGGCGTGACAACAAATCCGTCGCTTGTAGCGAAAGAAGGCATTTCGTTCCACGACCGTCTGAAGGAAATCACCTCACTTGTAGATGGTTCAGTCAGTGCAGAAGTTATTTCTCTTGATGCGGAAGGTATGATCAGAGAAGGAAAAGAGCTGGCTGCAATCGCACCGAATATCACCGTTAAAGTCCCCATGACACCTGATGGACTGAAGGCAACTGCGGCATTTGCAAAAGAAGGTATTAAAACAAATGTGACGCTGATTTTCAGTGCAAACCAGGCACTGATGGCAGCGCGTGCGGGTGCATCTTATGTGTCACCTTTCCTTGGCCGTCTTGATGACATTGGTCACGATGGAATGGATCTGATCAGCACAATTTCTGATATGTTCATTCTGCATGACATTAAATCAGAAATTATCGCGGCATCAATCCGTCATCCGATGCATGTCACCCAGGCTGCGCTAAATGGTGCGCATATTGCAACATGTCCATCAAAAGTGTTACACCAACTATTTAAACACCCACTAACGGAAGCGGGAATTGAAGCATTTCTTAACGACTGGAATAATCGCAAATCGTAAAAAATCCTGCTTCCTTCACACATGATTCAGCTGGAAATACACATCATAAAAAGACATAAAAGAGCTGGTTCGGAAGGAGCTTCAATCTATGGAGAAATTAAAAATTGAAGGGGGCAATCCCCTTAAAGGAAATATTAAAGTCAGTGGTGCGAAAAACAGTGCAGTTGCGCTGATCCCTGCAACAATTCTTGCAGACACACCAACGACGATTGAAGGTTTACCTGATATATCAGATGTTCATACATTAAAAGCGCTTTTAGAAGAGATTGGCGGAGAAGTTGAATTTGAAGATGGTGAAATGCGTGTGAACCCTGAAGGTATGGTTGCAATGCCATTACCAAACGGACGCGTGAAAAAGCTCCGTGCCTCTTATTATCTGATGGGTGCGATGCTTGGCAAGTTTAAAAAAGCGGCAATCGGTCTGCCAGGTGGATGCTACCTTGGGCCACGTCCAATTGATCAGCATATTAAAGGCTTTGAAGCACTTGGGGCGACTGTTACAAACGAACAGGGAGCACTGTACCTGCGTGCTGATGAACTGAGAGGTGCCCGTATTTATTTAGACGTTGTAAGTGTAGGTGCTACGATCAATATTATGCTTGCAGCTGTAAGAGCCAAGGGCCAGACGGTTATTGAAAATGCCGCAAAGGAACCTGAAATCATTGATGTAGCTACACTGTTAAGTAATATGGGTGCAAAAATCAAAGGTGCCGGAACAAATGTCATTAGAATTGAAGGTGTAGATGAGCTTCACGGTACGCGTCACACGATTATTCCTGACCGTATTGAAGCTGGTACATTCATGATTTTAGCGGCGGCAGCAGGGGAAGGTGTGACAATTAATAACGTCATTCCGCTTCATGTCGAATCGCTGATTGCCAAGCTGCGTGAAATGGGTGTTCCTGTCGAAATCGGTGATGAAGATGTCTACATTGGAAAATCAGAAAGCCTGAATTCAATTGATATCCAGACGCTTGTTTATCCGGGATTCCCGACAGATCTCCAGCAGCCGATGACGTCACTGATGACGAAAATTCACGGTACAGCAATGGTGACTGATACGATTTACTCAGCGCGCTTTAAGCATATTGACGAATTAAAGCGCATGAACGCAAATATCAAAACTGAAGGACGCGCAGCCATTGTCTACGGTCCGTCCGTTTTACAGGGCGCACGCGTCAAAGCTTCTGACTTACGGGCAGGAGCTGCACTTGTCATCGCAGGCTTAATGGCTGAGGGTATTACTGAAGTTACTGGACTTGAGCACATTGACCGCGGATACAGTGATTTGATTGAGAAACTATCAGGTCTTGGTGCAGTGATCTGGCGTGAAGAAATGTCAGCAGAAGAACTTGAGCAGGTGAATAACGCTTAATTTCAAATAGTATGTCATATTAAAAAATAATGTGTTATACTGATTCATGACAAATCACGAGGGGTTGAATGACATGGAACGCAGTTTATCAATGGAGCTTGTACGGGTTACAGAAGCAGCAGCATTATCATCAGCAAGATGGATGGGTCGCGGTTTGAAAAATGAAGCAGACGATGCAGCAACGACTGCTATGCGCGATGTATTCGATACGATTCCGATGAAGGGTACAGTGGTCATCGGTGAAGGTGAAATGGATGAAGCACCAATGCTTTATATTGGTGAAAAACTTGGTACAGGCTATGGTCCCCGCCTTGATGTAGCAGTTGATCCGCTGGAAGGCACGAACATTGTCGCTTCAGGCGGCTGGAATGCACTTGCGGTTCTCGCAGTTGCGGATCATGGGAACTTACTAAACGCACCTGACATGTATATGGATAAAATTGCAGTCGGGCCGGAAGCAGTAGGCTGTATTGATATTAATGCACCGGTCATTGACAACCTGAGAGCAGTAGCAAAAGCGAAAAATAAGGACATTGAAGATGTGGTTGCGACGATTTTAAATCGTGAGCGACATGCGAAAATTATCGAAGAGCTGCGTGCAGCAGGTGCCCGCATCAAGCTGATTGGTGATGGAGACGTTGCAGGCGCAATTAATACAGCGTTCGATACGACCGGTGTAGACATTCTTTTCGGATCAGGCGGAGCGCCAGAAGGTGTAATCGCTGCAGTTGGACTAAAGTGTCTGGGCGGTGAAATCCAGGGGCGCCTGCTTCCGCAAAATGAAGAAGAAGCAGAACGCTGTAAAGCAATGAACATTGATGTCAGCCAGGTCCTGCGTATGGAAGACCTCGTCCGCGGTGACGATGCAATCTTTGCAGCAACTGGTGTGACAGATGGCGAACTCCTTAAAGGCGTTCAGTTCAAAGGTACATACGGAGAAACCGATTCTCTCGTTATGCGTGCAAAATCCGGCACTGTTCGCTTCATCAAAGGCACACACAGCCTGAAAAAGAAGCCGAACCTTGTCATGAAGTAATAGTCGAAAGCTCCGGGATGAAAACCTGGAGTTTTTTCGTTGGGTATAGTAGTAACCGCAATTTCTCTCCGTTCAGGACTTCGCTTTCCGCGGACGAACGCTCAGGCCAGGCAGAAAACCACTGCCTTCCAGGGTCTTTCACGATCGTTTTTTTACGCAAGAGTCTTCGTCCTGAACTCCGAGAAATTGCTCAGGTTGGCTTTTCAATAACTATTAGTTTTGATCCATTGAAAGCGTTGATTAGAGTGGAAGGGGGCGACTCCGGGACGAGTAGCGGGAAGCTGAGACCCCGCAAGGCTTGCCTGAGGAGGCTCAGCAACCGCCGTCCGGAAAGCGTCCCCCTGAAACGGAAATCATAAGCGGTTACACAAGTACTCACCAGCCGACAATTTTCATCGTTGATTGTGCGGATAAATAAGAGTAGAATAATGATTGACTTCAGCTACACAACCTCTATTTCAACCAGTTTTCCTCACAAACATTTTTCAAGCACAATAGATTTGCTGAAGAAGCATTTAAAATAACAGAAGTGGGTGTCCTTTATGGAAGAATTAAAAATGTCGTCACTCGACAATATGAAATTAAAAGAATTATATGAGCTCGCAAAAGAGTATCGTGTATCGTATTACAGCAAGCTGACGAAAAAGGAATTAATTTTTGCAATCCTTAAATCACGTGCTGAACAGGAAGGCTATTTCTTTATGGAAGGCGTACTTGAAGTCATTCAGTCTGAAGGCTTCGGCTTCCTGCGACCGATCAACTACTCACCAAGCTCTGAGGATATTTATATTTCAGCCTCACAGATCCGCCGTTTTGACCTGAGAAATGGTGATAAAGTTTCCGGTAAAGTAAGACCGCCGAAAGAAAATGAGCGTTATTTCGGATTATTGCATGTTGAAGCAGTGAACGGGGAAGATCCTGAAACATCAAAAGAGCGTGTGCATTTCCCTGCACTGACGCCTTTATATCCTGATCGTCAAATTAAGCTTGAAAACCAGCCGCGCCAGCTATCAACACGTATTATGGACCTGGTGTCACCGGTTGGTTTTGGTCAACGTGGATTAATCGTTGCCCCTCCAAAAGCAGGTAAGACGATGCTGATGAAAGAAATTGCTAACTCCATTACAACAAATCATCCTGAAGCTGAACTGATTGTCCTGCTGATCGATGAACGTCCTGAGGAAGTAACGGATATTGAACGTTCTGTTGATGCTGATGTTGTCAGCTCAACATTTGATGAAGTGCCGGAAAATCATATTAAAGTTGCAGAGCTTGTTCTTGAACGTGCCATGCGTTTAGTTGAGCATAAGCGTGACGTGGTCATTCTGATGGATAGCATTACACGTCTGGCACGTGCTTATAACCTGGTAATTCCGCCAAGCGGCCGTACGCTCTCAGGTGGTATTGACCCGGCTGCGTTCCACCGTCCAAAGCGTTTCTTCGGAGCTGCGCGTAACATTGAAGAAGGCGGAAGCTTAACGATCCTTGCAACAGCACTGGTTGATACAGGATCACGTATGGATGAAGTCATCTATGAAGAGTTTAAAGGAACAGGTAACATGGAGCTTCACCTGGACCGCAGCATGGCAGAGCGCCGTATCTTCCCTGCAATTGACGTCCGCCGCAGCGGTACGCGTAAAGAAGAACTGCTCGTTACAAAAGACCATCTTGATAAACTTTGGGCGATCCGCCGCGCATTGTCAGATTCACATGACTTCGGCGAGCGTCTCGTTCGCAAAATCCGTCAGACAAAGACGAACCAGGAGTTCTTTGAAAACCTGACAGAAGAAATGAAATCAAGCGGGCGTAAGTCGTAAGAAATAAAGTCTTAGAATAAAGTAAGTGATTTTATAACCGTTGCACTGCGCTTCAGGCGGACGCTTTCCGGACGGAGGTTGCTGAGCCTCCTCAGGCAAGCCTTGCGGGGTCTCAGCTTCCCTCTAATCGTCCCGGAGTCGCCGCCTTACGCTCCGTTTCACTAAGTAGTGATCAGAAGATTTGGTTATGATCTTTTATGTCACAATCACACTCAGCTGTTGGTTGGAGTGGAGGGCGGAGACTCCCGCCCCAGGAAGGGACAGGTGAGACCATGCATGCGAAGCATGTAGGGGCTCACCGCCCGGGGGCAGGAAAGCGCAGCCCTCCACGGAAACCAGCAGCGTTTTTTAAAGCAAACAATTTTCAAAAACAAGGTTGCTACACTCAATTCACCCTGCTATAATGTAAGCAGTGTGCTTGAAACATATCTGGCACCGTGCTAGTATGTAAGATACTTACTCTGTTCCAGATGGTTCAGGGCGGAAGGAGATGACTGAGATGAAAACTGATATTCATCCAAATTACAAAGCTGCAAAGGTAACTTGTACTTGCGGTAATGAATTTGAAACAGGTTCTGTTAAGGAAGACATTCGTATCGAGGTTTGCTCGGAATGCCATCCATTCTACACAGGACGTCAGAAGTTCGCAGCAGCGGACGGCCGTGTTGATCGCTTCAACAAAAAATACGGTCTTAAGTAATTTTCGTAAATCAAAACAGGCGAGAATCAAATTCTTGCCTGTTTTTTTACGGTTAAATTCGCCAATTAAGGAAATAAAACAACAGATTCAGTCAAATCGCCTCTTGAACGAAGAGGTGTTTTTCAATAGACTTAAACCATATTGCAATGATAGATATTGTTCTTAAAAACACGACAAAGTGTTTATGAAATATGTAACGTATAAGCCACATTCAGCTGACCCACGTAAAGGGGCAGCGTTACAGAAGAAAATTATGCTTTTACATAAGCGTACTGTAAACGACCAAAGGAGCTGAAGGAAACGTGTATGTAATGAAACAGACGGGCTGGGTGGAAGTGATTTGCGGAAGTATGTTTTCCGGAAAATCAGAAGAACTGATCAGACGCGTAAGACGCGCACAATTTGCAAGACAGCACATTTTAGTATTTAAACCAAAACTCGACGATCGCTATAGTGAAGAAGCCATTGTTTCCCATAATGGAGCATCTGTCATCGCCGTACCTGTTGAGCATTCTTCAGAAATTCTTGAACAGGTAACCGAGCAGGCAGATCTGATCGCAATCGATGAAGTTCAGTTTTTTGATGAAGGCGTAGTAGATGTCATCACAAAGCTTGCTGATCAGGGATTCAGAGTGATCACAGCGGGTCTTGATCAGGATTTCCGAGGCGAGCCTTTTGGTCCGGTTCCACACCTGATGTCACTTGCTGAACAGGTAACGAAGCTCCAGGCAGTATGTGCAGTTTGCGGATCGCCGGCAAGCAGAACGCAGCGTCTGATCGAAGGACGTCCTGCAGGTTATGATGACCCGGTTATTTTAGTCGGTGCATCAGAAGCATACGAACCACGCTGCCGCCACCATCACGAAGTGCCCAAGGGCGTAACCGTCTCATCTGAAAAAGTTTAACTTATAACGTTTTGGATAGAGAATCATTTTCTTCATATTCTTATTGGAGAGAGTGATTCTTTTTAAATGGCGCAGTAAATGAATATAAGATTTGTGGCAGAGGAAGGCAGGGACTCCAGTGGCGGAAAAGGAAAGGTGAGACCATACATGGCACAGAGGGGCTCACCGCCCGGCAGCGGAAAGCTTCTGCCTGGAGCTGCCACAAACCGTTTACTGAGAAGCTGATTTCAGTTGTGAGACACCCCGCCATCGGCTATACTAACTAAAGAGGTGAAGATATCATGTTTGATCGATTACAAGCGGTAGAAGACCGCTATGATAAATTAAATGAACTGCTCAGCGACCCTGAGATCGTCAATGATACAAATAAACTGCGTGAATACTCAAAAGAGCAATCAGACCTGTCTGAAACAGTTGAGACGTATCGCCGTTATAAAGAAGTATTCGAGCAGCACAAAGATGCAAAAGAAATGCTGAATGAAAAGCTCGACGCTGATATGCGTGACATGGTAAAAGAAGAAGTAAGTGAGCTTTCTGCTGAAATTGAAGCACTTGAAGAAAAGCTGCACGTGCTCCTTTTACCAAAAGATCCGAATGATGATAAGAACGTAATCATGGAAGTCCGTGGTGCAGCCGGTGGAGATGAGGCTGCTTTATTTGCCGGTGACCTTTACCGTATGTACAGCCGTTACGCTGAATCTCAAGGCTGGAAAATTGAAGTGATGGATGCCAGCACAACAGGGGTTGGCGGATATAAAGAGATCACTTTTATGATCAATGGAACCGGTGCTTATTCCAAAATGAAATACGAAAACGGTGCACATCGCGTACAGCGTGTTCCTGAAACAGAATCAGGCGGCCGGATTCATACGTCAACTGCGACTGTTGCGTGTCTTCCTGAAGTAGAGGATGTGGAAGTGGATATTCATGAAAAAGATATCCGTGTTGATACATTTGCTTCAAGTGGTCCGGGTGGACAGTCGGTTAATACAACGATGTCAGCAGTACGCCTGACACACGTTCCAACCGGTGTAGTTGTGTCCATGCAGGATGAAAAATCACAGATTAAAAATAAAGAAAAAGCGATGAAGATTCTGCGTGCGCGTATTTATGATAAGTTCGAACAGGAAGCACGTGCTGAATACGATGCTGTCCGTAAGTCAGCTGTTGGTACAGGTGACCGCTCAGAGCGTATCCGCACATACAATTTCCCGCAAAACCGTGTAACGGATCACCGCATCGGCTTAACGATCCAGAAGCTCGATCAGATCCTTCAGGGTAAAATGGATGAAATTATTGAGGCGCTTATTTTAGAAGAACAATCTGCTAAAATGGAAGCGATGAATAATGGAGAAGCTTAAAATGTACGAGGCCCTTAATTGGGCTTCTTCTTATTTAGAGGATCATGACCGCGAAGCGCACGCGGCCGAATTATTATTGAGACATATCACGGGACTTGACCGGCACAAATTTTTTATGGAACTGAGAGAACTTCTGTCTGATGACCAGCTGGAGGCTTTTAAAAAAGCTGTCGAAAAACATGTCGAAGGTGTACCAGTACAGCATTTGATGGGTTATGAAGAATTTTACGGAAGACGCTTTGCGGTAAATGGCGACGTCCTGATTCCACGGCCGGAAACAGAAGAACTGATCTTTTATATGTTTGAAAGAACAGATCGTATCTTTGATAAAAGAGAAAACATTCAGGCGCTGGACGTTGGCACAGGGAGCGGTGTAATTGGTGTAACGATGAAGCTTGAACGCCCGGACTGGGAGGTCACAGCAACAGACTTATCACCGGCAGCACTTCACACAGCTAAAAAGAATGCCGCCTCAAATGCCGCCAATATCGAATTTTTAGAAGGTGACCTGCTTCAGCCGCTTGAAGGAAAAAAGTTTGATGTTTTTCTATCAAACCCGCCGTACATTCCTTACAGCGATATCAGTTCAATGTCAGAAGTCGTCACAGATCACGAGCCTCACTCCGCACTTTTTGCTGATGAAGAAGGACTGATCCTCTACAGAAAAATGAGCGAACAGCTTCCGGCAGTCATGAACAGACCCGGTCTCATCGGCTTCGAAGTCGGAGCAGGTCAGGGAGAAACCGTCGCCGCTTTACTGAAAAAAGCATTTCCTGATGATGAAACTGAAGTGATTTATGATATTAACGGGAAAGATAGAATGGTATTTTGTGAGTTACTCAATCATACCTCTGATAAAGATTGCTGAAGGTTCCCGCTTCAGGCGGACGCTTTCCATTGCCGGGCGGTGAGCCAGCAGGCTTCGCCATGCTCCGTCTCACCTGCCCCTTCCTGCCATAGGAGTCGCCGCCTTACGCGGGAACCTTCAGCTGTGCAAGTATGAAAATAATCATTCATAACTCGAGACATATGTAATTAACATTTATTATTCGCAGCGTTGATCGAAGTGGAAGGCGGCGACTCCGGGACGATTAGTGGGAAGGTGAGACCCCGCAGCCGAAGGCGAGGAGGCTCAGCAACCACCGTCCGGAAAGCGTCCGCCTGGAACGGAGATCAAACGCCAAACTTTTTAATTCCTATCAATGTTTAAAACTCGCAAATCTCGTCCACAATGCCCTAGTAACAGCAGGGAGGAATGGACGATGATTCAAAAAACAATGATTCTTATACTTTTACTAACCATACTCACACCATTTGCAGTATCCGGAGAAGAACAGGAAATCAGAATGCGTGTGATCGGAAATAGTGATACAGCAGAAGATCAATCAGTAAAAGAAGCGCTCTACCAGTCCGTACAGCCTGAACTGATTCAATTGCTCGGTAATCAGCCTTTAACAAGACAGGAGCTGGCTGATCAATTGACCGTCCATCTTGATCAGATCAGACAGATCGTAGAGAAAGCAGCAGGTGTCATTGCACCGGACCAAAAGATATCCACAGCATTTGAACCGCACACATTTCCTGATGGACAAACCTTTCTGACACTTGTGATTAAGGTCGGAGAGGGAGCGGGAGAAAACTGGTGGTGTACTTTTTTTCCAGAGATGTGCGGTACTGTTACATTAGATGAAGATAAAAATACCGAATGTGAGAATGACTTATCCCCAGAAAAAAAGGTGTCGAAAACTGAAATGAAGGTAGAGTCATTTATTGTGAACTGGATATCAGATAAATGGAACCGCTTTAATGAAAAACGGGGATAACTTTTACTTATTCACAAAGTTGTGCACATTTTCGATGAAGTTATGCACAAACTGTGGATGAAAATGACCTTTGTGCACAGGAAGTTAAAAATAGTATACTATTATCCAAGACTAAATGTTGATAAACCAGCATGTCGAAAAAAATCAAAATAAATCTAAAAAGTAATTTGAGAGGTGATTCACATGGAAACGATCCGCTGGACTGTGGATATCAATGTGGAAAAACAAAAAAGTTATCCACAGATTTCCGAAGCAGCTGACTATCTGCGTCATGGACATGTCATCGCCTTTCCCACTGAAACCGTTTACGGACTGGGAGCCGATGCGACAAATGATGCTGCTGTGCAAGGTATATTTGATGCAAAAGGCAGACCGTCTGATAATCCGCTGATTGTCCACATTTCAAATCCTGATGCACTGCATGACCTCGTTTCTGACATCAGTCCGGAAGCATCACAGTTAATTGAAACCTTCTGGCCTGGACCGTTAACCATTATTTTCAAGAAAAAGAACGGTGTGTTTTCAGATCTTGTCACTGCAGGGCTTGATACTGTCGGAATCCGTATGCCGGCGCACGCTGTTGCACTTGAGCTGATCGGCCGTTCCGGAAAACCGCTTGCAGCTCCTAGTGCGAATACGAGTGGTAAGCCGAGTCCGACAGCAGCTGAACACGTGGCGCGTGACCTCTCCGGCCGAATTACAGGAATTGTGGACGGCGGTGAGACAGGCGTAGGTCTCGAATCCACCGTGATCGATTGTACAGTTACACCACCCATGATTCTCAGACCGGGTGGCGTTTCGGCAGAGGAGATTGAAGCCTGTATTGGTAAGGTTCATGTAGATCCTTCCCTGAAAAAAGAACAGAGTGCACCCAGGTCACCAGGAATGAAATATACCCATTATGCCCCAACCGCTCCACTTTACTTGATCAAAGGGAAGACGGAATGGATTCAGCAGACGATTCACCGTTTGCAGGCGGGGGGAAAGAGGGTTGGCCTTCTCGTTTCAAGCGAGCTGGCAGCTGAGCTGGATGCTGATATCGTGAGTGTCTGCGGTAGTCGGGAAGACCCTGCATCCACTGCACGCAGCCTCTATCATGCGATCCGCTCCTTTAACGATACAGATGCAGATATTATTTTAGCTGAAGCCTTTGAGGAAAAAGGAATCGGCACAGCCATTATGAACCGTCTGGAAAAAGCAGCCGGACATAAATGGATGAAGGAAAGCTCTTCCTGAGAGGGAGGGCTTTTTTGTGTTGAAGCGGTTTAATCGGAAATAGAATGTGACGCAGTTTTTATGCGATTACTACTGGTATCCGGGTGTATCGCTACAGTCATGGTACGGATTGCTACAAAAACCCGGGTGTATCGCTACAGCCTCAACACAAAAAGCCACAAATATCAGAACCACCGCAAATCCGCGTAAGAAATACCATAAGTAAAGAACCCATTACCGCCAAAGGTCTTTCATATTATGGTCCATCCAATCATATAATCCCCCATTGAAACTAAGGGGGAGCGGTATGTGGACAATCTTTTTGGCGTTAGCGCTCGGGATGGATGCATTGTCGGCAAGTATTGCAGCTGGGGCACAGCCTGTCAGTGTTAAGGCGAAATGGATCATCAGTACTCTCGTTGGTCTTTTACATACAGTACTACCGGCAGCGGGCATGGTGATTGGCTCATCGCTGCTTGATGCAATGAACTGGTTTGGTATGGTGCTGCTCGTTTTCATTGGGCTTCAGATGATTTTTGCCGGTTTCAAATCAAAAAAGGAGCAGCCGATGGTTTTGACGCCTTTCAAATGGCTCGCCTTTTCGATTGCTGTCAGTCTCGACAGCTTATCAATCGGGATCACACTGGGGATCACAGACCTTTCTGATTCACAGGCGCTCATCATATTTGGTATCGCAGCTTTTCTAATGACCAGGATCGGCTTTGCACTAGGAGGCCTTGTCACACTCACGGCAGGCAGATTCAGCGAAGTGATTGGCGGTAGCATCCTGATTGGACTTGCACTCAGGATGATTGAGTAGCGTACTGGTTTGAAAAGCTGTACGGAGGATACATTATAAATACAGTAAGAATTACCGGGGTGAAACGTGTTGGAAAAAGGAACATTTAAAGGTCTTGAAGCATTTATATTGGAAAACCAGCATTTAAAAGCAGTCATTTTACCGGATTTCGGTGGGAAGATTGCGAGCTTTTACGATAAAAAAGCTGAATACGAGTGGTTTTATCAGGCGAAAGTGGAACAATTGCCGATGCCTCATTATGGTTCTGCATTTGGGGAATATACGCCTGGCGGATTTGATGATTGTTTTCCAGCTGTAGATGAAGGGCCTCATCCAATTAATAATAGAAAAGTGCCCGACCATGGAGAAGTATGGTCAATGGTATGGGAAGTTGATGAAAAACTCGAAAACGGAATCACACTCGAAGTGAAAAGTCCTGTTTTTCCGTATGAGCTTAAAAAGACGATTACGCTCCTTGAGGATGGACTTGAAGTAAGATACAGAGTGGTCAATACAGGAGAGGCGCCATTTGCTTATATCTGGTCTCCGAGTATTTTACTGAATATGAATGAACACACGCAGATTGAAGTACCCGAAGAATGCGATGAAATTATCAGCACCGAGCCTGATAATGAGCATCTGGGGGACTGGGGAGCGCGTCATCCTTTTCCGATCACGCAATCAAAAGAGTCAAAAGAAGAAATTGATCTCTCAAAAATGGCAACGAAAGAATCTCAGAGCATTGAAAAGTTTTATTTCTCAAAAAGACTGAACAATGGCTGGTGCAGAGCTGTCCAGCACGATCTGAAAAAAGCGCTGTATTACTCATTTGACCCTGATAAAATCCCTTTCCTGTCAGTCTTTAAAAATCAGGGCGGCTGGCTCGGTGACTACAACTTCTCACTTCAGCCATCCACAGGAATGTATGATGATGTCTATGTAGCAAATAAAATTGACCGGGTTGCGAAGATTCCACCGGAGGATGAAAATATCTGGATCTTCCGGATAACAGTTGAAGACACAGAGTAAAAAGGCGAGGGCAGGGGTCGCTTGACCCTTGCCTTCGCTTTTTAGCGATCCTTTATTTCGATATGGTCTAAATCAAATGTGCCGTTTGTGACTATAAGGTCAATTGTGTTTTCACCCTGCTTGAGGTTCAGCTTATAAGAACTTGCAGTCAGCGGTTCATTTTGCAGACCCTGGTTATTATTAAACAGCGTGAATGTGTCGCCTGAATCTGTTGAGCCGTTTACTGTGACGGCACCACTATTTCTCCAGTACAAGTAAAGATAGTATTCTCCATCTTCAGGCGCATCAAATGTAATTGAAAGGTTCTGGTCTGTTTCTGCCAGAATTCCTTCCTCCGTGATGTCGGCTTCCGTTTCAATTTCCTCCGCTGTATATTTGGTAATGTTCACTGGATCACCTGCCGGAAGTGGGAGCGGCTTTGTTACTGGAACGGGTTCTCCGAATTCAGGGAAACCATCCTCGTTGATCTCAAATGGCTGCATGCGTACATTTCTCGTCCATCCTGAGCCCTGTTCTTTAGCTGCATGATAGACAATCCACTGCTCTGAGCCGTCCGGGGATTCAACAAATGATGCATGTCCCGGACCGTAGACATTATTTCCACTTTCAAATACAGGCTCTTCCTGCTTTGTCCAGGAATCAGGGTCAAGTAAGTCAGACCCTCTTTCAGCGGTCAGAATCCCCAGCTTGTAAAAATCACTCCAGCTTCCGCTTCCTGAATAAACAATATGAATATAATCCTCCGTATAAAGTATTTGAGGACCTTCGTTAATAGATGGCGCTCCGCCTTCCTTTTCCCAGTCATATTCAGGTCTTGAAAGCTCCACTCTATCCGTGTTAAGTTCCATTGGATTTTCCATGCCGGCGATATAGATATACTGGCTGACATTTTCATCGCCCTCCCAGCCGGACCAGACGTAAAATAATTCTTCTTCCTGCTGGATGACTGTACCGTCAATTCCCCATTTATCCGTAGGGTCTGTGATTTGACCAACATCTGTGTATTCGGAAAACGGGTCTTCATTTTCTGATTCCAGCACGTACATACGGTGCTGGCTTCCGCCTCCATCAGCTGCATAGTATACGTACCATTTACCATCAATAAAATGAACTTCGGGAGCCCAGATATTCTGACTGTTTTCAGTTCCCGGGGTAGGCTCCCATACCACTTTTGACTCAGCATTCATCATTGAAGTGGGGCTGTCAGATTGCCAGATCGTAATGTTACTTCCTGTTGTATGTGTGTAGACATACGTATCTTCGTGCTTAGTCATCCATGGATCAGCACCATCAGGTAAAATCGGGTTATAAAACTCTTTTACATACTCATTTGACTCTGAAGATTGATCAGGCGTACAGGCTGCAAGCCCGATTCCCGCCGTTAAAATCGCGATTCCTGTTAAAGCTGATTTCTTCACAACATCACTCCTAAAGCAAAAGCCGCTCTTGGCGGCTTTTGGTTACTTGATACCTGATTGTGTAATCCCCCGGATAAACCATTTCTGACCGATCAGGAAGACAATTAAAATTGGAATTGTTGCTAATGTAGTCAGGGCCATCAGCTTTCCGTAAGAAGAAACGAAGCTTCCCTGCTGCATAATCGCAATACCGGTTGTCACTGTTCTCATCTCCGGCGTATTTGTTGTTACCAGTGGCCACAGGAAGTCATTATAGATTGCCATGAATGTAAAGATCGCAAGTGTCGCAATAAGTGGTCTCGCAGACGGTATGACGACCTTCATAAAGATCTGCCATTTGTTTGCGCCATCCATACGTGCTGCTTCCTCCAGCTCTTTAGGGAAAGAACGGAAGAATTGATACAGCAAGAATACCCCGAATGCATTGGCTGAATAAGGCAAAATCAGCGGTGCATACGTGTTCAGAAGACCAAGATTACTAAACTGCTGATAGAGCGGCAGGAAGGTGATGACCCACGGAATCATCAGCGTGCTGACGAACAACGGGAATAATACCTTTTTAAAAGGAACATCCAGGCGGGCCAGTGCGTATGCA
Source organism: Jeotgalibacillus haloalkalitolerans (assembly GCF_034427455.1). NCBI lineage: Bacteria > Bacillati > Bacillota > Bacilli > Caryophanales > Caryophanaceae > Jeotgalibacillus > Jeotgalibacillus haloalkalitolerans. Next base: position 680,985 of record NZ_JAXQNN010000001.1, read on the forward strand.
GCCATTGAGTCAATAATGACCACAATTGCTACGCCTGCAAATCCGACAAACAGTGAATTAAATAACCATCTTAAAATCGGTACACTGGTGCTCGTTAATGTACTGGTATAGTTTTCAAAAGTAAATTCCTGAGGGAAGAATGTTCCGCCCCCAATCGCTTCAAAATCGGATTTGAAAGAAGTGGAGACCATCCATACAAGCGGAATTAGAAATAAGATCGCTAAGATAGATGCAAAAACAATATTGAGTATCTTCGTTTTACGCATTGTTTTTCTCCTTTCTTTCACCTGATCTTGTCACCAGGAATTGTCCAACTGAAATCACAATCATAATCAGTGCCATCAGCATCGCCATAGCAGCTGCTGAACCCATCTGTCTTAATTCAAATGCCTGCTGAACAATCCCCATCAGCAGCACTTCAGTTGATTCACCAGGGCCGCCACGTGTCATCAGATATGGCTGTCCATATACGTTAAATGATGCGATTGTCGATGTGATTACAACAAAAATCATAATTGGTCTGATAGACGGCAGCGTGATATGTAAAAATTTGTGCCAGCTTGAAGCACCATCAATATCCGCTGCTTCATAAAGCTCTTCAGGAACTTCATTCAGTGCATTGATGAAAATGATCATATTAAAACCAATGGTCCACCACACTGTGGCAATGACAAGTGAGATCCATGCAAAAGGCAATCGGGTTAACCATGGGATACTGTCCATACCGAGTGAATTTAAAAACTGGTTCAGCAGGCCTGAGTTTGAATCAAGCATCCAGAGCCATAAAACTGCAATGACTGATACTGAAATGGCATAAGGAAGGAAATAGGCTGTTCTGAAAAATCCGCGGATTTTATCAGGCAAGCTATTTACGAGCATTGCCAGTCCAAGTCCGACAATGACTAATAATGGCACACTGTAAATAACAAATTGAGCTGTATTTTTAAGTCCATTTAAAAATACACGGTTCTCAGGTGTACCTGATGTAAAAATAGCACTGTAATTTTCCAGCCCTACAAATGGATGGATTGGGGAAATTAAATTCCAATCATGAAAACTGATATAGATCCCATAGACAAGCGGAACAACTAGAAACAGTGTGAACATGATCAGATATGGAAGTACAAATAAAAATGATGTAAAACCCGATGCTTTTGACTTCATATCAAAACCTTCTTTCTTTAAAGCTGGTTTAAAGTAAAAGGTAAGAGGGAGGGTGAACACCCGCTCTTACCTTCAAACTTTACTGCTGATTATTGCAGACTTGCCTGTGCATCTTGAGCTGCCTGCTCAAGTGCTTCCTGTGCTTCTCTCTGATTCAGAAGTACTTCATTAACAGCGCTGAATAACGGATCAGATACAGGTCCCCAGTTTTCAACATTTGGAGAGAACTGTACGTATTCAAATTGCTTCGCCACTTCAGGCTGCTGCTTCATTTCGTTGAACTCATCACTTTCGTATACTGCTTTAGATGCAGGAGCCTGTCCAGACTCAGCCCATGCCATGCCATTTTCGTCTACATAGTTAAGGAAAGTTGTGATTGCGTCAATTTTAGCTTCGTCCTGAACCGTTTCAGGAATAACAAAGTTGTGAGAGTTAGCAAACACTGCCTGCTGTTCAGTTCCAAGCTGTGGCACTGGTGCTACACCATAGTTCAGACCTGACTCTTCAAACTGATTCATCATCCATGGACCGTTCATATGCATAGCTGATTTACCCTGAAGGAATAATGTCAGTTCGCCGTCCTGCTGGATGTCTGCAGGTGATACTTCGTGGTCATAGATCAGAGAGTGAAGGAATTCTAGTGCTTCAACTGCTTCTGGAGAATCATATTGCACTTCGCCATCATCTGTGATCAGCTCACCGCCGTTTTGATAGACAATTGACGGGAAGATGAACTGCTGAGGCCATAGTGTCGGCACTGCAAATCCATATTGACCTTCATCTGCATTTGTTGTTGCTTTTGCTGCCTCAAGGAATTCTTCACGATTCGTTGGTGGAGCCTCAGGGTCAAGTCCTGCTGCTTCAAATAGATCTTTATTGTAATAGAACATAAGCGGGTGGATATCTAATGGAACGCCGTAGATTGATCCATCTACTTCTGCGCCTTCCCATGCAGTAGGGTGATAATTCTCTTTATCTATTTGATCCCCTACAATATCATCAAGGTTCTTGATAATGTTCTGGTTGGCATATGTCATAATCTGATCTCCGTGCATGATCATTACATCTGCGCCTTCCTGCTGACCACTAAGCGATAGGTCAAGTGTCGTATAATACTCTGACTGCGGGACGATTTGGAAATCTACCTGTACTTCATCCTGTGAATCATTGAATTCGTTTACAATCTGCTCCATATTCGGGCCGTCTGCGCCTGAGAATGGTGCCCAGAAAGTAATTTCCTGTGTTCCGCTGCTACCTTCACTGCTGCTCGACGTATCATCTCCTGAACAAGCTGCCAGTACAGACGCCACTGCTAAACCTGATGCAACTGTAAGTAAAGACTTTTTCATGTGAAAATCCCCCTCAAGTTAAAAGTTTAGTTAACAATCGTTTTATTAACTAAAATAAATGTAAACTAAAAGCGCTTTCATTGTCAACTTTATTTTTTGATATTTTAATATGACTGTCATGTTACGATCGTTTAAACCCTTATTTAATAAGTTTTATGAGAATTTAATAAAGTTTTATCTAGTAAAACTATTTTATTTTTTACGTTGACTTTTACTAAAAATAAATTATAATTGTGATAGATTTAGTTTTATGAATCAGAAGCAGACAACGATAAGGAGGATGCCGGATGAATGTATATGACTTAAAGCAGTCTTTTATCTCTATATTTAATGAAGCACCTGAACGGTTGTTTTTCGCGCCGGGTAGAATTAATCTGATCGGGGAACACACAGACTATAATGGAGGAAAAGTATTTCCGCTGGCAATTACATATGGAACGTATGCCTATGTAAGAGAGCGGAATGACAAGAAAGTCAGATTGGCATCAACAAACTTTCCTCAAACAGGAATCATAACAGCTTCTCTCGACCAGCTTGAAAAGAACCTTGAGACTGAGTGGGTTAACTATCCGCTTGGAGTTATATACTTTTTAAAAGAAAGCGGTTACAAAGTCGAGCGCGGGTTTGATGTGTTATTTGAAGGTAATATTCCAAATGGTGCCGGACTGTCATCCTCTGCTTCTATTGAAATGGCAGCGGGCGTGATGGCAAAGGGATTGGCCGGACTATCTATCTCACAGATTGAGCTGATCAAATTATGCCAGCGTGTGGAAAATGAATATATCGGTGTGAACAGCGGGATTATGGATCAGTTCGCGATCGGTATGGGCAGACAGGGTCAGGCGCTGTGGCTTGACTGTGATACGCTGGATTTTGAATACGCACCGATTGAACTTGAACATGAAAAAATTGTGATTATGAACACAAATAAAAGAAGAGAACTAGCATCCTCTAAATATAATGAGCGCCGCGCTGAATGTGAGAAGGCTTTAAAGATCATCCAAAAGCATACATCAGTTGAGAGTCTTGGAGAGCTTTCAGTTACGCAGCTATCGGATGTGGAGACATGGCTGAATGATTCCCTTCTATATAAAAGAGTAAAACATGTTGTGACAGAAAATGAGCGCACCAAACTGGCATTTGTTTCACTAAAGGCAGGCGACCTTGAGCAGGTTGGGCAGCTGATGAATGCTTCACACCAGTCTCTGAAGGAAGATTATGAAGTGACTGGAGAGGAGCTGGATACACTGGCGGAATTTGCACAGGTGCAGCCTGGTGTCATTGGATCCAGAATGACAGGAGCAGGATTTGGAGGATGTGCGATTGCCATCGTCAAAACAGACGCGGTAGATGAATTCATTAAGCAAACGAGAAGACACTATCAGGACCGGATCGGCTATGGACCGGACTTTTATGTTGCTTCAGTTGGAGACGGTGCCAAAGAGATTGCGATTGAAGGAGTTGAGCAGACGGGATGATATCACGAAAAGAAATTGCCACACATAACGGACACCCGATTTTCAGGTATACGATTGAAAATAATAATGGTGTACGGCTGTCAGCGTTGAATTACGGGTGTATCATCACTGAATGGACAGCGCCTGATCAGGATGGCCGCCTGGAGAACATCGTACTGGGCTATGAGGATTTCTCCAGGTACCTGACAGACTCACCTTACTTTGGTGCGATCGTTGGCCGTTTTGCCGGCAGAATCGAAAATGCTTCTTTTGCATTAGATAATGAAACCTTCAGCCTTGCAAAAAATGATGGTGAAAACTCTTTGCATGGGGGAGATGAAGGCTTCGATAAAAAGGTCTGGGCAGTTACAGAGCAGGATCAGACCTTAGTCTTCAACCTGACAAGCCCTCATTTAGAGGAAGGGTTTCCCGGAGAATTAACGATTCAGGTGAGCTACACATTGACCGATGAAAATGAGCTCCGGATTAAATACAACGCGACAACAGATAGAAAAACAGTGATCAACATGACAAACCATACTTACTTCAATCTGACAGGGACATTACAACCGGTGCTGAATCATGAGCTTAAGATTCCCGCGGATACTTATCTGCCGTTAAAGGAGACACTGATTCCAACAGGGGAACTAAGAAACGTTGAGAACACTCCTTTTGATTTCCGTGAATCAAAGAGGCTTGCAGATGCGCTGGACCTTCAGGATGAACAGATCAAAATTGGTGGAAACGGCTATGATCATCCTTTTGTATTAAATGAAGGAATCATTCAGCTGAGTGAGCCTGTAAGCAGAAGGCGTTTGACGATTCACACGGATCAGCCGGCTGTCGTATTCTATGCAGGAAATCAGCTTGGCAAGGAAGGTGCCATGCGCGGTGAAAAAATACAGGCGCACTCAGGATTGTGTCTGGAAACACAGGGCTTGCCAAATGCAATGAACGAACCATCATTTCCATCGTGTGAACTGTCACCTGGTGAAACGTACAGCTCAGAAACTATTTATCGGCTAACTACATATTAGAAGGAGTGGAAAGTAATGAGATCAGAATACCCTCGTCCGCAATTTGTAAGACCGGCTTGGCTTAACTTAAATGGAGAATGGGATTTCGCTTTTGATGATCAGCATAAAGGACTGAAGGAAAAATGGTATCAGGGCAGTAATGCTTTTGATCGTAAAATACAGGTCCCTTTTGTATTTCAGACTGAATTAAGCGGTATTCAGGATAAAACCTTCCATGATGTTGTGTGGTATCAGCGTAAAGTGGAGATTCCTGCTGAGTGGAGCGGTAAAAAGCTGATGCTTCACTTTGGAGCTGTCGACTACCAGGCGAAAGTCTATGTAAATGAAGAGCTTGCAGGAGAACATACTGGCGGACATACTTCTTTTTCATTTGATATTACACATTTAGCAGGTGAAGAGGCAGTCATCACGGTTCGTGCTTATGATCCATCAAAAGATGAAACCATTCCTAGAGGAAAGCAATTCTGGAAAGAAGAAATTGAGTCAATCTGGTATACCAATACAACAGGAATCTGGCAGCCTGTGTGGCTGGAGGCTGTATCTGAAGCTTCGTTGAATCACGTCCGTCTTACACCGGATCTGGATAAAGGTGATGTTGAAGCAGAATTTGAGTTTACATCAGCAGCCACCGGTAAATGGGCTGATGTTTCCATTTCTTTTAAAGGAAAATCAATCGTTCAGGAGAGGTTTTTAATCAATGAAACCTACGTAAAACGAACGTTTAATGTGTTCGGTCAGCATATTTTCCATACAGGCTTTCATCATGAAGGAATGACATGGTCACCTGAGAATCCTCAGTTATTTGATATGACAGTGAAGGTTGTGGATGAAGCAGCTGTGCATGATCAGGTTGACACTTACTTTGGTATGAGAAAGGTTCATACAGAGGATGGGATGGTTTATTTAAATAACAAACCATATTATCAGCGTCTTGTGCTTGATCAGGGTTACTGGAGAAAAGGTCTTTTAACAGCTCCAGATGACAATGATTTCAAGCGGGACATTGAACTCGCAAAAGAACTTGGCTTTAATGGCTGCAGAAAGCACCAGAAGGTTGAAGATCCAAGATTTTTATACTGGGCTGACCAGCTTGGCTTCCTTGTATGGGGAGAATGCGCAGCGTCTGCTTATTATTCTGAAAAAGCTGCCTCACGTCTGGTGGAGGAATGGTCAGAAATCATTGAACGGGACTACAATCACCCGTCGATTGTTGCTTGGGTTCCTCTTAACGAAAGTTGGGGCGTGCAGATGATCAGATCTAATCAAAAACAGCAGCATCATTCCCAGGCACTTTATCACCATGTACACTCTCTTGACCAGACCCGCCTGGTTGTCGGTAATGACGGGTGGGAACAGACAGTAACTGATATTTGTGCAATTCACAATTACAACCACGGCAGTGATGATGAAAAAGCAAAAAGCGCTCATTTCAAAGAAGAGCTCAGCACAAAAGAAAATCTGTTGGCATCACAGCCTGCTAAGCGCAAAGTATACGCTAACGGGTTCAGCCACCAGGGAGAGCCGATCCTGTTAACTGAGTTTGGTGGAATCGCCTTTATGACTGGAGAGGATAACGGCTGGGGTTACACTTCTGTAAAGGACGAAAAAGCATATGTAGCAGATTATAAGCGGATCATGGATGCAGTCTACAGCTCAGAAGCGCTTCATGGCTACTGCTATACGCAGCTGACAGATGTTGAGCAGGAGATAAACGGTATCTTGACGTATGACCGTGAGGCGAAGTGTAAGATAGAAGATATTCGTGAGATTAACCTTCAATGGCATAACGAAATTAAGTCAAAATTGTCCGGTAAGGAGTGAGTCAAATGGCAGTACTTGTCACAGGTGGAGCAGGATACATTGGAAGTCACGCAGTATTGGCGCTGAAAAGAAAAGGGTTTGAAACAGTCATCGTAGATAATCTGCAGACCGGTCACGGCGGTGCAGTCAGCAGTGATGACCATTTTTACAAAGGATCCCTGCATGACGGGGCCTTTCTTGATCAGGTATTTACGAACCATGATATAGATGCAGTCATTCATTTTGCTGCAAGCTCACTGGTCGGTGAGAGCGTTCAAAATCCTTTAAAATACTATGAGAACAATGTGGGCGGTGCGATTTCACTGCTGCAGGCAATGAAGCGTCACGGCGTGAAAAAGCTCGTCTTTTCTTCAACGGCAGCGACTTACGGTGAGCCTGAAACAGATCTGCTCACAGAAGAAGACACGGTATCTCCGACAAATCCTTACGGGGAAACAAAGCTTGCTGTTGAAAAAATGCTGAAATGGGCAAGTGAAGCATACGGAATTCACTCCATTTCGCTTAGGTATTTCAATGTTGCCGGCGCAGATCCGGAAGGCCTCCGTGGGGAAGATCATGATCCTGAAACACACCTGATTCCAATTATTCTTCAGGTCGCACTCGGTCAGCGTGATCACATCAGCATTTTCGGAACAGACTATGCAACGCCGGATGGCACGTGCATCCGTGACTACATTCATGTAAGTGATCTTGTAGACGCGCATCTGCTTGCGCTTGAAAAACTGACGACAGATCCTGAAACAACCGTATTTAACCTTGGAAATGGCCAGGGCTTCAGTGTCAAAGAAGTTATTGATACTGCACGTAAAGTAACAGGGCATGACATCCCGGCAATAGAAGAAGCACGCCGGGCAGGCGATCCTGCAAAACTGGTCGCTTCTGCTGAAAAAGCAAGAAAAGTACTTGGATGGAGCCCGGTTTACACCAACCTTTACGATATCATCGAAAGCGCCTGGAAATGGCACGAAACTAATCCTCAAGGGTATGACCAGGAAGCCCGGAAAGGAGACTGATCTCAAATGATTTCTTTACAAATTGAACGTCTGCTGCAGTTTGCTGTGCAAAAAAAGATGATTGAAACGGCAGACATAGACTATGCAAGGAACAGAATCCTTTCACTGCTGAAGCTTGATGCACCGGAAGAAACAGCCGTACCGGAAGAGCAGCTTGAAACACCGGTGCCTGTTCTGAATGAAATCATCAGCTGGGCTGAAGATTACCTTGATGTGACCGGCATCACTGAAAAAGATCAGGTGGATGCTGCGATCATGAACTGCCTGATGCCGAGACCTTCTGAGCTGAATCAGACATTCTTTTCTCTTTATCAGGAAGATCCTGAAAAGGCGACTGATTTCTTTTACGGATTATCACAGCATGCTAACTATATCCGAACAGACCGCATTGCAAAGAATGAAAGCTGGATCTCAGAAACGCCTTTTGGTGAGCTTGAAATTACAATCAATCTCTCAAAGCCTGAAAAAGATCCGGCAGCCATCGCAGCTGAAAAGAAAGCAAAAAGCGTGAGTTATCCATCCTGCCTGCTGTGTAAAGAAAATGTCGGATATGACGGCAGAGCAAACCACCCGGCACGGCAAAACCACCGGATTGTACCGGTAACGCTTGAGCAGGAACAATGGTTTTTCCAGTACTCGCCGTATGTGTACTATAACGAGCACGCGATTGTACTGAGTGAAGCACACAAGCCGATGAAGGTATCAAAGGAAAGCTTTGATAGGCTGTTGGGGTTTACAGAACAATTTCCGCATTACTTCGTCGGATCAAACGCAGACCTGCCAATCGTCGGAGGGTCCATCTTGAGCCATGACCATTTTCAGGCCGGGCATTACGAATTCCCAATGGCAACAGCCCCAGTAACAGAGACTTTTACGTTTAAAGGATATGAAAACGTGGAAGCGGGAATTGTGAAATGGCCGATGTCTGTCCTGAGACTGAGAAGCGAAGACCGCTACGAACTCTCAGCCCTTGCCGGTAAAGTGCTGGACCTCTGGAAACGCTATGAAGATCCACTTGTTGATATTTTAGCGTTCACTGATGGTGTGCCGCATAACACAATCACACCAATCGCAAGGGTACGCGAAGGGAAATTTGAAATTGACCTCGTCCTGCGCAATAACCGGACAAGTGACGAGCATCCAGGCGGAATCTTCCATCCGCATGAAGAGCTGCATCATATTAAAAAAGAAAATATCGGCCTTATTGAAGTCATGGGGCTTGCAGTGCTTCCAGGCCGTTTAAAAGAGGAGCTTCAACTGACAGCTGACTATCTTGCAAACAATGACCTTAACGGATTGCATCAGGATGATCGTACAGCCAAACATGCAGAATGGGCACAGCAGATACTTGAAAAACGCTCACTTTCACCTGAGAATGCGATTAACGTCCTCAGAGAAGAAACAGGCAAAGTATTTGAACAAGTCCTCTCGCATGCCGGCGTATTTAAGCAGAACGAACAGGGCCAGGCAGCGTTTAAAAAGTTTCTTGATTCGATAAATGACTAAAACCTCTGGCATAAATCACGTATAATAGAAAGTAAATGTCCTGAAAACGAATGGGTGGTAAAAATGGCAACTTTAAAAGATATAGCGTCCAAGGCAAATGTCTCGCTTGCAACGGTGTCCCGGGTGCTGAATAAGGATGAAAGTCTCTCTGTTGCGCATGAAACAAAGCAGCGGATTCTGCTGATTGCTGAGGAGCTGAACTATCAGCCTGGTAAAAGAAAGGTTGTTAAAAAGAAAACCGTCCTCAGAATGGGTCTGGTGTATTGGTATTCAAAAGAACAGGAAATGGAAGATCCATATTATCTTTCAGTCCGTCTGGGAGTAGAGCGGACCTGTTCTGAACGTGGAATTGAAATCGTTAAATACTATAAAAATGACCTACAATTCAGATCAGCCGGAGAAGAAAAGCTGGATGGCATGATTGCGATAGGTAAGTTCAGCTTGTCTGATATTTCTTTATTCAAAAAACTGACTGATAAACTGGTACTTGTCGATTTCACACCAACATCAAGTGTTGATTCCATCGTAGTCGACTTCCGCTCCGCCATGATCGATGTCCTCAAACACCTGATCGACCTTGGTCACGAGCGCATCGGCTACATCGGCGGACACGAATACGTACAGGATAATGAAATGGTCAAGGACGAGCGGGAAACAACATTTTTCGAATACCTGTCTCTCTATCACACCTTTCATCCTGAATACATCTGGACCGGGAAGTTCACAGCTGCAGATGGCTACACGCTGATGAAAGAAGCGCTGAAGCTCGACAATGGACCAACCGCATTCATTATGGGAAGTGACTCAATGGCAATCGGAGCCATGCGTGCCCTCCATGAAAAAGGGGTCCGCGTACCGGAACAGGTATCCGTCGTCGGCTTCAACGACATCGAAATGTCACGCTACCTGCAGCCGTCACTCACAACCATACAGGTCCACACCGAATACATGGGTGAAGCAGCCGTCGACCTCCTGCTCGATCAGCTCACATCCAAACGTAAAATCGCCAAAAAAGTCGTCCTGCCAACCACCCTGCTGGTGCGCGAAAGCAGCGGACCACTGAAATAGAGTTTGTGAGAACCCGGGTTTGGGAGAGACCCGGGTTTTTGCATGTGATACGGGGGGACGGAGGTTGCTGTATCTTTTATGCAGAATATGGGAGGGGTGGCTTGGTCGCCGAAGTGGCAAGAGCTGCGCGAAGGTGGTATTTCTAGTCATGAAGGGGTCAGTGATTTGGTTGACGGTGCGATACGCCCGGGTTGAATACAGTGGCTGCTGCAGTGAGTGTCATGAAAACGCCAACGGCCGGCATGATTGACCAGGCGGGGGAGTGAGCACGAAATTGATGTTGATATTCTATTTCGATCGTACCGGCTATTTTTATGACTTTAAGAAACTAAATCCTTGTTACTGAAGAGCATGAAGAGGACATGGGAGATATCTGAGGTTCTTCATGCAGAATTTGGTAAAGTGATACATCACCTCCGTCCCCCTGTATCACAAAACACTCCCCAAAAGAAAAAGTGTCTAAAATGTGATAAGCTTAAGAGGAACTGAGAATCCTAAAAAGGGGTCGTTTTCATGAGGATTTTGTTTATTTGTACAGGGAATACTTGCCGCAGTCCGATGGCTGAAGCAATTTTAAATCATAGAGGTGAGCCGCATATGGAGGTGCGTTCTGCCGGTCTTTTTGCGATGGAAGGCGGGATGGCATCACATAATGCGCAGCAGGTGCTTGAGGAAAATGGTCTGGCGCATGATCACCGCTCGCATTCTGTTACGCAGGCTGATGTGCACTGGGCGGATTATGTGTTCGCTATGACGAGTTCGCATAAAGCAATGCTGATGGAGCAGTTTCCGTTTGCAGCTGACCGTATTTTTACACTGAAGGAATTTTCCTCAGAGCGCGGGCTGGATGTGTCGGATCCGTATGGCGGTTCGGTTGAAGTATACCGCTCCACTTTTAACGAGTTAAACAGATTAATGGATAGCATGCTGAAAAACCTTAATAAACAGGAACAGGGAGGATTTTAATATGAAAGTCGCATTAGCATCTGATCATGGTGGTACGAATCTGCGTAAGGAAATTGCAGATCTTTTAAAGGAAATGAATATTGAATTTGAAGATTTCGGCTGTGACTGTGAGGGATCAGTTGATTATCCTGATTACGCATTGCCGGTTGCTGAAAAAGTGGCAGCTGGTGAATTTGACCGCGGAATTCTGATCTGCGGTACTGGTATTGGCATGAGTATTGCAGCGAATAAAGTAAAAGGCATCCGCTGTGCACTTGTACACGATACGTTCAGCGCGAAAGCAACGCGTGGTCATAACGATTCGAATATGCTTGCGATGGGCGAGCGTGTCATTGGTCCGGGGCTTGCGCGTGAAATTGCATCGATCTGGCTTCAGGGAGAATTTGAAGGCGGACGCCATGAGAATCGTATTAACAAAATGAGTGAGTATGAAGCGAAGTAATTATAGAAATCTGCTGAGATAAAGACAGTTCATGTGAATGCACAGCTGATGGTTGGAGTGGAAGGGGGCGACTCCGGGACAGCGGGAAGCTGAGACCCCGCAAGGCGAAGCCTGAGGAGGCTCAGCAACCACCGTCCGGAAAGCGTCCCCCTGAAGCGGAAACTATCAGCCCATCTTAACAGAACCAAATAGAAAGAAGGGCTTGCAATGAACCAGGAATTGCTGTCGATTCTTCAGGAATATCAGGAACAGGCTTTGTTAAAAGAGGGGCAGTTGTTTGTCATCGGCTGTTCAACGTCAGAAGTCATCGGTCGTAAAATCGGCACATCCGGAACAGATGAGGTTGCTGAATCGCTTTTTAAAGCATTTGAAAGATTTGCCGCAGATACCGGTGTGCATCTTGTATTTCAGGGATGTGAACACATTAATCGTGCGCTGATCGTGGAGCGGGAAACAGCAGAACGTTACAGCCTTGATGAAGTAACCGTCGTTCCTGTTCGAAAAGCAGGCGGTGCAATGGCTTCATATGCATATCGTCATATGAAGAATCCGGTTGCAGTGGAGCGCATTCAGGCACACGGGGGCATCGATATTGGCGATACGCTGATCGGCATGCACCTGAAGCCGGTCGCCGTACCGGTCCGTGTTACTGCAAAATCACTAGGTGAAGCCCATATTACACTTGCGCGTACCAGACCAAAACTCGTTGGCGGTGCACGTGCTGTGTACGAACTTGAATAGATAGATGGACAACCGGTCTGAGGAGGCCGGTTGTTTTTCTGAAATGAAAAAATACAAAAGATCATAAAAGATTTTTGAAAAATATTCGTCTTTTCGCATGAAAACTTATATGTAAGCGTATAACAACACCCTTTTTGTCAAAAACTCCATTTTCACAATCATCAAAAACGTGTTAAGATGAAGTAGATTTTTGACCAAAGACGGGAAACAGTCCCGGGACATGAGGGAGGATTCACAATGAATAAGATTCAACAGCAGGATCAGGCATTATTCGAAGCAATGCAGGATGAACTGAAGCGTCAGCGTACGAAAATCGAGCTGATCGCTTCAGAGAATTTTGTAAGTGAAGCAGTCATGGAAGCGCAAGGATCAGTACTGACAAACAAATACGCAGAAGGTTACCCTGGACGCCGCTACTATGGTGGCTGCGAGCACGTGGATGTAGCTGAAAACCTTGCACGCGACCGCGCGAAAGAAATTTTCGGCGCAGAGCATGCAAACGTTCAGCCGCACTCAGGTGCACAGGCTAATATGGCTGTCTATTTCTCAGTACTAAAGCCGGGCGACACGGTTCTTGGTATGAACCTGTCTCATGGAGGTCACTTAACGCACGGAAGTCCAGTAAACTTCAGTGGTGAACTATATAATTTTGTCGAGTACGGTGTAGGTGAAAAAGACGAGCGCATCGATTATGAGGATGTTCGTCAAAAAGCGCTTGAGCATAAGCCGAAGATGATCGTAGCCGGTGCAAGTGCATATTCACGTACAATCGATTTCGCTAAATTCCGTGAAATCGCTGATGAAGTGGACGCATATCTGATGGTGGATATGGCGCATATCGCAGGACTTGTGGCAACTGGTGCACACCCGTCTCCAGTCCCACACGCACATTTCGTTACAACCACAACGCACAAAACACTTCGCGGACCGCGCGGAGGCATGATTCTTTGTAAGGAAGAATTCGCGAAAAAGATCGATAAGTCCATTTTCCCTGGCGTTCAGGGTGGACCGCTCATGCACGTCATTGCTGCAAAAGCAGTAGCATTCGGTGAAGCACTGAAGCCAGAATTCAAAGACTATATCGATCAGGTTGTTAAAAATGCGAAGGCAATGGCAGAAGCATTTAAGAAAAACGGAATCGACATCGTCTCAGACGGCACTGATAACCACCTTGTACTTGTGAATCTGCGCTCACTGAACCTGACAGGTAAAGTTGCAGAAAAAGTACTTGATGATATCGGCATCACTGTTAACAAAAACACAATCCCATTCGACCCTGAAAGCCCGTTCGTCACAAGCGGTATCCGTATCGGAACACCAGCTGTCACATCACGCGGCTTCAAGGAAAAAGAAATGGAAGAAATCGCTGAACTGATCGCAGAAGCACTTAAAAATCACGAAGACGAAGCAAAGCTGAAAGAAGCTGCAGCAAAAGTCGAAGAGATTACAAGCCGCTTTGCGTTATACGAGTAAAATCTGGAGGCTGTCCTTAATGGGCAGTCTTTTTTAGTTGTTTGAGACATGAAACGGGTGAGGTTTAGGGTGGATATGACCACAAAACCGGTGGAAAGCAACAACCAGGCTCGGAATAGCGACAAGAACCCGGGTGTATCGCTACAACCACAGCAGGAATTGCTACATCCCGGGCGGAAACAGCGACAAGGTCACGAAGTCGCCCTGCATGCCCTTTGGAAACAGTCTTTTAGTGTCTCAAGGGCATGAAGAGGGTATGGTGCAGGTCAGATATGACGAGAGAATCGATAGAAAGCAACAACCAGGCCCGGAATAGCGACAAGAACCCGGGTGTATCACTACAATTTTAGAGCGGATTGCTACATTCCGAACGAAAACAGTGACACTCCCATTAAGCTCCCCTGCACACAAACCGTCAAAATATTTAGTACAATTACCATTCCGTAACACTTACCATACATTATACGAACCTTTCTTGTAAAAAACCTGTAAGTATGATAACTTTCGTAAGGATTTGCTTTATAATAATATGAAGAAATGCATTTACATAAAAGGAGTGACAGGTGTGGGAAAAGTATACGTATTTGATCATCCGCTGATTCAGCACAAGCTGACGCACATCCGCGATGAGCAGACTGGAACAAAGGATTTTCGTGAACTTGTAGATGAAGTCGCAACACTAATGGCATTTGAAATCACACGTGACCTTCCAATGGAAGAAATCGATCTGAAAACGCCAGTTAGTCAGACGAAAGGTAAAGTACTTTCCGGTAAGAAGCTTGCGATCGTGCCAATTCTTCGTGCAGGAATCGGGATGGTAGATGGCATTCTGAAAATGATCCCGGCAGCAAAAGTTGGCCACGTTGGACTATACCGTGACCCTGAAACATTAAAGCCGGTTGAATATTACGTGAAACTTCCTTCAGACGTTGAAGAGCGTGACTTCATTTTAGTTGACCCAATGCTTGCAACAGGCGGATCAGCAGTTGAAGCGATCAATTCCCTGAAAAAGCGCGGTGCAAAGAATATCAAATTCCTATGTCTTGTAGCAGCACCAGAAGGCGTTGAAGAAATTAAAAAAGAACATGATGATGTAGACATTTATATTGCAGCCCTTGATGAAAAGCTGAACGAAAAAGGTTATATTGTCCCTGGTCTTGGAGACGCAGGCGACAGACTATTCGGAACAAAATAAGCGAAACCGTTAAAGGAGAAAACAATGTCAAAACGTATAAAAGTGATGACGATTTTCGGCACAAGACCGGAAGCAATTAAAATGGCACCATTAGTACTTGAGCTTAAAAAACAGGACCAGTATTTCGAGCCGATTGTAACTGTAACGGCTCAGCACAGACAAATGCTTGATCAGGTAATGGATATTTTCGGGATCACACCTGACCACGATTTAAATATCATGAAAGACCGACAGACGCTAACTGGTATCACAACACGTGCGCTTGAAGGCCTTGACCGTATTATGAAAGAAACAAAACCTGATATCGTACTTGTTCACGGTGATACAACGACTACATTCGTTGCTGGACTCGCAGCATTTTACAATCAGATCGCAGTCGGACACGTGGAAGCAGGACTTCGTACGTGGAATAAATATTCTCCGTACCCTGAAGAGATGAACCGTCAGCTGACAGGTGTAATGGCGGATCTGCATTTTGCTCCAACCGATCAGTCAGCGGATAACCTGATTCAGGAGAATAAGCCTGAAGAAAATATCTTTGTTACTGGTAATACAGCAATCGACGCACTATCGACGACTGTAAATGAAGACTATCAGAGCGATATTCTTGATCAGTTAAATGGTGACCGCCTGATTCTTGTAACAGCACACCGCAGAGAAAACCTTGGTGAGCCGATGAAAAATATGTTCCGTGCAATTAAACGCGTGGTCGATGAGCAGAAAGATGTTCAGGTCGTATACCCTGTTCACCTGAACCCTGCTGTCCGTGAAATCGCCCAGGACATTCTTGGTGGAGATGATCGTATTCACCTGATCGATCCGCTTGATGTGATTGATTTCCACAACTTTGCATCAAAAGCGTACCTGATTCTGACTGACTCAGGCGGCGTGCAGGAAGAAGCGCCTTCACTTGGTGTCCCTGTACTTGTACTGCGTGATACAACTGAACGTCCTGAAGGTATCGCAGCAGGCACGCTGAAGCTTGCAGGAATCGAAGAGGAACAGATCTACAATATGGCAACAGAACTGCTGACAGATGACGCAGCCTACCAGGCCATGTCAAAAGCATCCAATCCATATGGTGACGGTAAAGCCTCTGCCCGTATTGCAGAAGCGATCCGCTACTATTTTAAAGAAACAGATCAGCGCCCGGACACATTCCGCGTGTAAGAGAAATCCCGCTCCTGGATCAGGGGCGGGATTTCTTTTATCGTGAGGCAAGGCTGAAAAAATCAATAGGCGATTGAATAAACTGAAAAGGTGTAAGAATCATTCCAAAAGGTGATTGAATTACCAGACAAGGTGTAAGAATTAAAAACCGCACACCGCCCCCCAATACACACCCCCTATGCCTCAACCCAAACCCCACAATCACCACCCGCCCAAAGGACATACCAAACCACAAAAAACAACTCTCAAGCACCACCCAAAATCCCGGTTTGTCAAAAATGTGAACACACATACATCTATATGTGATCAATTGAACTTTTTGTCGAGATCGCGTTGACATCATTTAGTGCCTATTGTATGCTTTTAAAGGGTATAATGATAAGGTTTTCATAGGTGCAAAAAAGCATGTAAAACCTTACAATATCCGCCCTCAATTTCATTCTCAGATTGTGAGGATGCACTCATGCGTCAAACCAGACGTCCGTTCCATGCGATGGTCCTTTATTCGGCCATTCTGTCACAATTAACTGGTTCCGTACTCATCGGTATTTTCGGTGGAAGATGGCTTGATCGCCAGACGGAAACAGAACCGCTGTTTATGATCATCGGATTACTTCTGGGTTTATCAGCAGGAATCTATGCGATGCTTCGCACAGTGAAACAATTCGACTCAGGAGAGTAGCTAAATGCCTGACATCAGAAAGCATTTTTTGCGGTACACCAAGTACATATTTTACTTGTTATCGATTTTTGTCCTCGGCTTCGGGTTCACACCTTTCCCGGATGTTTTTCTCGGTCTGATACTGGGAACTTCTTTCAGCCTGCTCAATCTTTGGCTGATGAAGAACAGAATGGAAAAGTTTGATCGTGCGATGGACGAAGGCAGAAAAGTGCGTTCGCTTGGAACACTATCACGTATGGCCTCAGCAGGAGTAGCGGTGCTGATTGCACTGGAATTTCCGGAACTCATTCATTTGATTTCCACTGTATTTGGATTAATGATGGTTTATTTCGTCATTATGATAGATTATTTATTGCAGCAAGTCCTACACAAGAAGCGGGAAGAGAGGTGAAATAAATGAATCATGAAGCGCCATTAGCAGAATTTCTGGGGCTGACCTTTAATCTCTCCAATGTCTTAATGATTACCGTCGCATCCGCAATTGTATTTTTAATTGCAGTCATATCCACGCGCACCCTGGCAATGAAGCCAACCGGGATGCAGAACTTTATGGAATGGATCATGGACTTTGTGCGGAATATCATCAAGAGTAACATGGATTGGAAAACAGGAGGAAGCTTTCACATTTTAGGGATTACACTCATTATGTATGTTGCAATTTCGAACTTTTTAGGTTTACCGTTTGCGATTACATATGATCATTATCTCTGGTGGAAATCACCGACAGCTGATCCAATCGTTACAATGACTCTTGCTGTTATGGTAATTGCGCTGACGCATTACTATGGCATACGCATGAAAGGCTTCAGTGAATACGGGAAAGACTTTTTCCGTCCAATGGGTTTCTTATTCCCGCTTAAGATTATCGAAGAATTTGCAAACACGCTAACGCTTGGTTTGCGTCTTTACGGTAACATCTATGCAGGTGAGATCCTGCTCGGTCTTCTTGCAGGAAGTTTGGCAACAGGTGTCTTTGGTCACCTTGCAGCGGTTATTCCAACGCTTGCATGGCTTGGTTTCTCCGTATTTATCGGTGGTATCCAGGCATTCATTTTCGTAATGTTAACGATGGTTTATATGGCGCACAAAGTGAGCTCCGACCATTAATATATTTACCTGTTCAGATACTGAACAAACATCTTAAACAAAAAATTATTTACCCACACTAAGGAGGATATATCCAAATGACAGGTTCAATTGGTCTTTTAGCAGCAGCACTAGCAGTAGGTTTAGCAGCACTAGGTGCAGGTATCGGTAACGGTATGATCGTATCTAAAACAGTAGAAGGTATCGCACGTCAGCCAGAAGCTCGCGGTATGCTTCAAACTACAATGTTCATCGGGGTAGCACTAGTTGAGGCCGTTCCGATCATCGCCGTAGTTATCGCGTTCATCGTACAAGGTCAATAATTCATTACACGTTAAAATGGCGAAGATCATTCCTAGCGAACCTTCGCCTTTTTTCAGAGTAACAGTTGTTTATCACTTTAAACGTTAAAGGTTAGTTGGTTCCCGTAGTGGAATTCAACGCACATCTTATTAATATGAAACTTTCCGTATTTGACTGACTTCTGAAGGGAGTGAAACGAGCGTGTTCACACTTGATGCATTTGTACTTGGAGCCAGTGGCTTCAGTGAAGGGGATATCCTTTTCCAACTCGGGATGTTCATCCTTTTACTAGCATTACTTAAGAAATTCGCATGGGGTCCGTTAATGGGCATCATGAAACAGCGTGAAGATCACATCGCAGGCGAAATCGAAGCGGCTGAAAGAAGTCGTACAGAAGCGAAGCAGCAGCTTGAAGAGCAGCGCCAGCTTTTGAAAGAAGCTCGTCAGGATGCGCAGGAACTGATTGAAAACGCCCGCAAACAGGGTGATGCTCAGCGTGAAGAGATTATTCTTGCAGCGCGTGCAGAATCAGAGCGTATGAAAGAAGCGACACTTCGCGAGATCGAAACAGAAAAAGACCAGGCAGTTGCAGCACTTCGCGAGCAGGTTGCTACACTATCTGTACTGGTTGCTTCTAAAGTAATTGAAAAAGAACTGACAGTTGAAGAACAGCAGCAGCTGATCAACGAAACAATTGCAAAGGCAGGGGATCTGCGATGAGCAAATCAACTGCAGCAGCGCGTTACGCTCAGGCACTTTTTGAGCTTGCAGTAAAGCACGGCCAGACAGAGAAAATTGAAGAAGACCTTCGCACAGTTCGCCAGGTGTTTACACAGACGCCTGAACTGTCTCAGCTTCTTCAGTCTCCTAAATGGTCAAAAGTACAAAAGAAGCAGCTGATCGAGAAATCATTCAGCGGCATTTCACAGCACGTGCTGAACACGATGTACATTCTGGTTGACCGCCGTCGTAACAACGAGATGGTAGAGCTTGCAGATGAGTACATTAACCGTGCACTTGACGCACGCGGTACAGCCGTTGCACACGTATCATCAGCAACAAAACTATCAGACGCAGATAAAGAAGCAATCTCTGCTTCATTTGCTCCGCAGGTCGGAAAACAGCGTCTTGACATTCATAATCACGTAGACTCAGCACTTCTTGGCGGCATTCGCATCCGCATCGGGAACCGTATTTTTGACGGCACCCTTCGCAATAAGCTAAATCGCCTTGAACGTGAACTGAAACGATAAGATCCACGAAATGAGGGGTGACATTCATGAGCATCAAAGCTGAAGAAATCAGTGCGCTGATTAAACAGCAGATTGAAAATTATCAATCGGATATCGAAGTAACGGAGGTTGGTACGGTTATCGAAATCGGTGACGGTATCGCACGTGCTCATGGCCTTGATAACGTTATGGCTGGAGAGCTTGTTGAGTTCTCTAACGGCGTTATGGGTATGGCGCAAAACCTTGAGCAGAACAATGTCGGTATCATTATCCTTGGACCATACCGCGACATCAAAGAAGGCGACGAAGTTCGCCGTACAGGCCGTATCATGGAAGTTCCAGTTGGTGAGGAACTGATCGGCCGCGTAGTAAACCCGCTTGGACAGCCTGTTGACGGACTTGGTCCAATCAACACATCTAAAGCACGTCCAATCGAAAGCCCGGCACCAGGCGTAATGGCGCGTAAGTCAGTACACGAGCCACTTCAGACTGGTATCAAAGCGATCGATGCACTTGTTCCGATCGGCCGTGGTCAGCGTGAGCTTATCATCGGTGACCGTCAGACTGGTAAGACATCTGTAGCAATCGATACAATCCTGAACCAGAAAGACCAGGATATGATCTGTATCTACGTTGCAATCGGACAGAAGGAATCAACAGTACGTGGTACAGTTGAAACACTTCGTAAGCACGGCGCACTTGATTACTCAATCGTCGTAACGGCATCTGCATCACAGCCTGCACCGTTATTATTCCTTGCACCTTATACAGGAGTAACAATGGGTGAAGAATTCATGTTAAATGGCAAGCACGTGCTTGTTGTATATGATGACTTAACAAAACAGGCATCTGCATACCGTGAACTTTCACTACTACTACGCCGTCCTCCAGGTCGTGAAGCATATCCTGGTGACGTATTCTACCTTCACAGCCGCCTTCTTGAGCGTGCAGCGAAGCTGAATGAAACATTGGGCTCAGGTTCAATCACTGCCCTTCCATTCGTTGAAACACAAGCAGGGGATATCTCAGCTTACATTCCAACGAACGTAATCTCAATTACTGATGGACAGATCTTCCTTCAGTCAGATCTATTCTTCTCGGGTGTACGTCCTGCGATCAACGCCGGTCTTTCAGTATCCCGTGTTGGTGGATCTGCACAGATCAAAGCGATGAAGAAGGTATCTGGTACACTGCGTCTTGACCTTGCAGCATACCGTGAGCTTGAAGCATTCGCGCAGTTCGGTTCTGACCTTGATAAAGCAACTCAGGCAAAACTGAACCGTGGTGCACGTACTGTAGAAGTACTGAAGCAGGACCTGAACAAGCCGCTTAAAGTAGAAAAGCAGGTAATGATCCTTTATGCATTAACAAAAGGACACCTTGATGATATCCCAGTAGAAGACATTCGCCGTTTCGAGAACGAATTCCTAAGCTGGATGGATCAAAACCACAAAGAACTGCTGGATCACATCCGCACAACGCAAGGTCTGCCTGAAGACAGTGATATGGAAGCAGCAATCAACGGATTCAAGAAGACTTTTGCTAAAAGCGAATAATTAAACCGGCAATTCAACATTAAAGGGTGGTGAGAACCAGTGGCATCGTTACGCGATATTAAAAACAGAATCACGTCGACGAAAAAGACAAGTCAAATCACAAAAGCAATGGAAATGGTATCCGCATCCAAGCTGTCCCGTGCAGAGGATAACGCGAAATCATTCAACCCTTACATGAACAAAATTCAGGAAGTGGTTGCTTCTATTGCAACAGGCGCGGCAGATGCATCACACCCGATGCTCAGCACACGCCCTGTGAAAAAGACTGCTTATCTCGTCATCACTTCTGACAGAGGACTTGCAGGAGCTTATAACTCCAACGTAATCCGTTCAGCAATGAATGCGATCAACAGCCGTCACTCAAGCAAAGATGAGTATGTGATCCTTGCAGTCGGTCGTGTCGGACGTGACTTCTTTGCTAAAAAAGGCATGAATATCATCGATAGCATCATTGGGTTACCCGACCAGCCAAGCTTTGCTGATATTAAAGAAATTACGGGAAAAGCAGTGGGCATGTATGCAGATGAAGCTTTCGACGAGCTTTACATGTACTACAACCACTTCGTCAGCGCAATTTCACAGGAAGTAACAGAGAAGAAGGTTCTCCCTCTGACAGATGTAGCAGCTGAAACAGGCGGCATGACATCTTATGAGTTTGAACCATCACCTGAAGCAATCCTTGAAGTGCTTCTACCGCAATACGCAGAAAGCCTGATCTACGGCGCACTGCTTGACGGTAAAGCAAGTGAACACGCTGCCCGTATGACAGCAATGAAGAGTGCAACGGACAACGCCAAAGAGCTTATCGATTCACTATCATTATCATACAACCGTGCCCGCCAGGCCGCGATCACTCAGGAAATCACCGAAATCGTCGGCGGCGCCGCGGCGTTA
Organism: Jeotgalibacillus haloalkalitolerans; assembly: GCF_034427455.1. NCBI lineage: Bacteria > Bacillati > Bacillota > Bacilli > Caryophanales > Caryophanaceae > Jeotgalibacillus > Jeotgalibacillus haloalkalitolerans. The sequence continues at coordinate 703,140 of NZ_JAXQNN010000001.1, forward strand.
GAAGACTAATAAAGTTCAGAATGGCTTCTTTCATTCTTAACAGTTTGAGGCAGCTGTGACTGAAACGTATTAAGACTTACCCAGAGAGTTGACCGGAGCGCAGGGCGGCGACTCCGGGACGAATAGTGGGAAGCTGAGACCCCGGAAGCCGCAGGCTGAGGAGGCTAAGCAACCACCGTCCGGAAAGCGTCCGCCCGAAGCGCAGGTCAATCTCTCGTTACCAAAGACACAACACATGTAGCCGGGCTTTCCCGCTCGGCTTCCACAAGCAAGCTAGGAGGGAAAATGATGAATAAAGGACGCGTTTTACAGGTCATGGGTCCAGTTGTTGACATCAAGTTTGACAATGGCCAGCTGCCTGACATTTATAACGCTCTAACAGTACCATCCGGTTCAGCAGAAGGCGGAGTACTAACGTTAGAAGTAGCGCTTCACCTTGGTGATGATGCTGTTCGTACCATTGCGATGTCCTCCACTGACGGCATTCAGCGTGGAGCAGAAGTAACGGACCTTGGTTCGCCAATTACTGTTCCTGTTGGAGATGCTACACTTGGACGCGTATTTAACGTACTTGGAGAAGCGATTGACCTTGCAGGAGATGTAGATGCAAGCGTACAGCGTGACCCAATTCACCGTACAGCACCAACATTTGAACAACTTTCAACTGACACAGAAATCCTTGAGACTGGAATTAAAGTAGTAGACCTGCTTGCTCCATATATCAAGGGTGGTAAAATCGGTCTCTTCGGAGGAGCCGGTGTTGGTAAAACCGTACTGATTCAGGAACTGATCAACAACATCGCACAAGAGCACGGCGGTATCTCAGTATTCGCCGGTGTTGGAGAGCGTACACGTGAAGGAAATGACCTTTTCCACGAGATGACTGATTCAGGCGTTATCAAGAAAACAGCGATGGTATTCGGTCAGATGAACGAGCCGCCGGGTGCGCGTATGCGTGTTGCCCTGTCAGGTCTGACAATGGCTGAATTCTTCCGTGATGAGCAGGGACAGGACGTACTTCTGTTCATCGATAATATCTTCCGTTTCACGCAGGCAGGTTCTGAGGTATCAGCACTACTTGGCCGTATGCCATCAGCCGTTGGTTACCAGCCGACACTTGCAACTGAAATGGGTCAGCTTCAAGAGCGTATCACGTCGACAAATGTTGGTTCAGTAACATCGATCCAGGCGATCTACGTACCTGCCGATGACTATACTGACCCTGCACCGGCGACAACATTCGCCCACCTTGATGCAACGACAAACCTTGAGCGTAAGCTTTCTGAAATGGGTATCTACCCAGCCGTTGACCCGCTTGCTTCAACATCACGCGCACTTTCTCCAGAGATCGTTGGAGAAGAGCACTACAATGTAGCACGTGAAGTTCAGCAGACGCTTCAGCGTTACAAAGAGCTTCAGGATATCATTGCCATCCTGGGTATGGATGAACTTCAGGAAGAAGATAAGATGATCGTAGGACGCGCACGCCGTATCCAGTTCTTCCTATCTCAGAACTTCCACGTAGCAGAGCAGTTTACAGGCCAGAAGGGTTCTTATGTTCCTGTTAAAGAAACAATCGCAGGATTCAAAGACATTCTTGCAGGTAAATACGACCACCTTCCAGAAGATGCATTCCGTCTGGTTGGACGCATCGAAGAAGTGCTCGAATCTGCTAAGAAGATGGGCGTAGAAGTATAATTAGGGACCAGGAGGGAAAAAAATGAAGACCGTTAACGTCAATATCGTTACTCCCGATGGCCCTGTGTACGAGTCTGCTGTAGAAATGGTGAGCACAAAAGCTCAGAGCGGGGAGCTCGGCATTCTGCCAGGGCACATCCCAATGGTTGCACCGCTTGAGATCGGCGCTGTCCGTCTGAAAAAAGAAGGACGCACTGAACTTGTAGCAGTAACCGGAGGCTTCCTTGAAGTCCGCCCGGAGCAGGTAACAATTCTGGCACAAGCAGCAGAGCCTGCAACAGACATTGATATCGACCGTGCAAAAGAAGCCAAGCAGCGGGCAGAGCGCCTTCTGCAGGCCAAACAGGACAACGTTGACTTCAAACGCGCAGAACTTGCACTTCGTCGTGCAATGAATCGCATTGATGTATACGAAAATAAAATGTAACTGATTCAACCGGCACCCTCCCCGGAATGGCTAACATGCCAGGCCGGTAAGGGGGCCGGTTTTTTATTTGAGCCACATGGTTTATCTCTGATAAAAAACAGGTAATAAATTATGGTTGAAATGAAAGAATGAAATCATTATTTACTACGGCTACAATCAGCCCTGTTTTAAGAGGACTGACATCATACTTTATGAGCATTTTCACAAACTACGGACAGATTCTCATGGATTTCTAAGAATTCTTTGGTAGAATGGCAAAGTTGGCAGAAAGGGGTCAGTATATGGCAGAGTTCGGACAGCAGGCGCTTTTAAGCATGCTTATCCATTTAACATTTATCGCATTAACTTTCTGGTCGATGCAGGCGCTTCGTTTCGACAAAGCGATCCGGCCAAACAGGGTATTTCAGGCAAGGGTACTGTTTATCCTTGTGAGCATTGCAATCGGCTCCACAGTCGCCAATTTCTTCTTATCATATACAACGTGGTCTCAGCAGCTGCCATATCTCTGGTAGGCACAAAATTGTCACAATGTAAAGGTTTTCATAAAGGAAAACCATTGATTTTTCAAAAAATGTGATTTTTATAACTACCAAATCAGGAAGATATGGTTTAAATTTATAAGGATGTGGAATAGTCAACCATGTGACATTAAACCGGCAGGGGCTATCTTGAACTCTTCATATATAAGAGAACTGAGTTTTTGTAAAGACAGTGGATCTGTCGATAAGTACTGTATGGCATGTGAAAAAATTGTCAAATTGCCATGAATCATGACTTTCTTCTCTTGTATAAAAGAGTTCTAGAATGATAAGATTTGTAATGTTTTAGTTTTTTAAAAGTTTACTTGTTTATGAGACGATTATTGGATTAGCCTATTGCGCGATTGAAGAGGACGATATCACTTCAGTCACTTACATTGAATATGAATAGTATTATGAGAATGAAGACGCGGAGGGGAACTCACTTGGAAAAAATCATCGTACGCGGCGGTAACAAGCTGCAAGGTTCAGTCAAAGTAGAAGGTGCTAAAAATGCAGTTCTTCCAATTTTAGCAGCAGCACTTTTAGCTGGAAAAGGAAAAAGTACTTTACTAGAAGTACCTGCATTATCAGATGTAAAAACAATTAACCAGGTACTTACGCATTTAAATGCAGAAGTAGAGTACACAAAAGAAGCAAATAAATTAGTAGTGGATGCAAGCAGAGATCTTGCACCGGAAGCACCATTTGAATATGTACGTAAAATGCGTGCATCTGTTCAGGTCATGGGACCACTACTCGCAAGAAATGGTCACGCAAGAGTCGCACTTCCTGGAGGCTGTGCAATCGGTTCACGACCAATTGATCTTCACCTGAAAGGGTTCGAAGCGATGGGCGCGGAAGTCACTGTTGGAAATGGATTTATCGAAGCGAAGACAAACGGCCGTCTGAAAGGCGCAAAAATTTATCTGGACTTCCCAAGTGTAGGTGCCACTGAAAACATCATGGCCGCTGCAACACTTGCAGAAGGCACAACAGTCATTGAAAACTGTGCAAAAGAGCCTGAAATTGTAGACATGGCGAACTACATGAACAAAATGGGTGCTAAGATCAAAGGCGCAGGAACTGATACAATTCGTATCGAAGGTGTGGAAGAACTGCACGGTGCAGAACACACAATCATTCCTGACCGTATCGAAGCCGGCACATTCATGATTGCAGCAGCGATCACAGAAGGCGACGTATTAATCGAAAACGCAGTACCGGAGCATTCAGCTTCAGTTATCGCGAAGCTAAAAGAAATGGGCGTTACAGTCATCGAGGAAAATGAAGGCGTACGCGTTATTGGAAACGGCAACCTGAAGTCGGTAGACATCAAGACAATGCCACATCCGGGCTTCCCGACAGACATGCAATCACAAATGATGGCACTGATGCTGACAGCAAACGGAACAGGCGTGATCACTGAAACAGTATTCGAAAACCGCTTCATGCACGTCGAAGAATTCCGCCGCATGAATGCAAACGTAAAAATCGAAGGACGTTCAACAATCATGAACGGACCAAGCAATCTTCAGGGAGCAGAAGTCGCAGCAACTGACCTGAGAGCAGGCGCAGCGCTGATCCTCGCAGGACTCGTAGCAGATGGCTACACACAAGTAACAGAACTGAAACACCTTGATCGTGGCTACGTAAACTTCCACGAAAAGCTAGTCGCACTAGGCGCAAACGTAGAACGTGTTCGTGAAGAGACAGAAGCAAGAGCAGAAGCAGCTGCAACAGCAGTACGCGTATAATTTTACTGAACTCATACTTCTTATTCTTATACATCACGATATTCTAACTAATTATACGTATATCAGCAGTATACACACGCGAGGGCGTGGGTATACTGCTTTTTTATTTTGGGGTGCTTAGCTTTGTTACAGGTATGGGGGGCGGGGCGCGATTTCGCTCACCTTTTGAGATATATCTATCACCTTTATTGTTAATTCCATCACCAAATTGATTATTCTGCCTGCGGCCAAATATGACTGTTTATATCTATCAGCAATGGCGATAATTCCATCACCTTTTACATTAATTCCTACACCAATAATCTTTTTCGACCATGCCCTCTTCATGCACTTAAAGAAACCTGCTCTCTTAAAAACAAAAGTCTAACGCAGCTGCCTTATTCATATACTTCCCCATAACCTATGTCTGGAGGGGTGAAAATGCACCAGCGGCTTAAGCTGTTTTTGTTGTTTGCAGGATATTTTGTACTATTACTCGCGATTCCGGCGTTCATTGTTGCGCCAAAAGAGGAGCAGAGAACCCCTTTGCCTGATAAGGAGGAGCCTGCTGAGCAGGTAGAAGAGTCTGAAGCCCATTTGACTGTACCGGTCATGCGGCAGGCCAGTGGTGAGATTGAGACCGTTGATCTTGAGGAGTATGTGTCAGGTGTTGTGGCGAGTGAGATGCCTGCTTCTTTTGAAAAGGAGGCATTGAAAGCACAGGCGCTTGCTGCACGGACGTATGTGACGAAGTTTTTATCGCATAGCGGGGAAGAGCCCATCACGGATTCCACGACCCATCAGGTATATAAAAATAAAGAGGAATTGAAGGAAATCTGGAAAGACGACTATACATGGAAAATCAAAGCGATCGATGAAGCGGTAAATGAAACGAAAGGTGAAATTTTAACCTATGAAGGACAGCCAATTACTGCTGCATTCTTTTCAACAAGTAATGGATGGACTGAAAACGCGAGGGATTACTGGGAAGAGGATGTACCTTATTTAGCATCAGTTGAAAGTAAATGGGATGAGCAGGCAGCGCCGGGATTTTATCACGAAAAGAAAATACCGGTCAGTGAATTTGAAGAAAAGCTCGGGATCAGTCTGTCAGCGGGTGAACAGGGCAGCATTCTTGAACGTACACCGGGGAACAGAATTAAATCGGTTGAGATTGCAGGAAAAACATTTAGCGGAAGAGAGATCCGGGAAACGCTTGATCTGCGCTCCACAGACTTTGAATGGGTGCTGCAAGGTGATGAAGTGGTCATTAAAACAAAAGGCTTCGGTCATGGCGTCGGGATGAGTCAATACGGAGCCAACGGAATGGCGCTCGCCGGCAGCAGCTACAAGGAAATTGTCCATCATTATTTTAGCGGTGTGGAGATCACATCTATTGATGAGGCTGTGCCGGCATTGGTGGTTAGAAGATAAAAAAGAAGCATTCCGCGGTGGGCGGGATGCTTCTTTTTGGGGTGATGACGACGGTCGGGGTGGCACACACTGCACTCAATGATGCATACAGCGCACTCAACCCGGGTGTATCGCGCAGTCGCGGGCCACAACACCGACGTCAAATGCCATCATACGTCGGTCAGCGCCACTAGCACTAACCTCAGCCATACAACCATCAAACCTGAAAATAACCCTCGACCCTCACAAACAACTTCCTCAAACCGCTGTCTCTTTTAACAAAATAAAATCGCTGGACTACCAGATATACGATCAAGACACCGATGACATCTTTTACAGCGTCTATCATTGTCGCTGAGCGGTAGGGAACGAATGCCTGATGGATTTCATCTGTGAAGCCGTAGAACGCTGCAAACACGGCAGCAAGTGTATGTGTGGCGACGTTCAGCTTGCCGTGGACAAGCAGCGCCGCAATAAATAAGAAATGAAGGATGCCAAATTCAATTAAGTGGAGAGATTCTTTTAAAAAACGGTCAAACGTTCCTGACGGCAGCTCGATGACTGCATCGTGCGGCAGACTTGAAAGCACCCAGATCAGAATCATATATATAAAAGGCAAAGTGGTAATGAACAGTTTAAGCCATTTGATCATGCATCAGAATCCTTTCCGAGACTTGTACTATTTGGGATTGTATCACGCAGCACACAAGTCTGAAGAAAAAAATTGTGACAATGTATAGAATTTCCTCTAAGCGTTCAGAATGATTGCTGAGGTGATGAAAATGATTAAGGGAGACAAAAATCAATCTACCCTGTCAGAAAGCTTTAAGAAGTTTTTCAAAAAACGCTGGGCAGTACCTGCAGTATATCTGGGATGTGCGGCGCTCGCGGTTGGAGCTGTATTCTTTATACAGGACCAAAAAGGTACAGATGTTGCAGAACAGTCAACTGAAAGTGAATACGTCTATCAGGAAGAAGCCCCGGACTATACTTATGGCCCAACAGACACAGCTGAAGTCAATCAGTCTGCAGAAAAAATGAGTCTGCCGGTCACAAATCAGGATGCGGTCTCCGTGCATAAAGCCTTTTATGACCAGACAGCAGACGCAAGTGAGCAGCAGGAAGCACTCATCGTTGTGAATCAGACGTACTATCCAAACCTTGGTGTAGACCTGGTACAGGATGGTGAGCCATTTGAAGTAACTGCCGCAATGAGCGGAACAGTTACACTTGTTGAAGAGGATCCATTCATCGGAAATGCAGTAGAAATCGAGCACGACGGCTATGTTACACGCTATCAGGCAATCGAGGATATCGCAGTTGCTGAAGGTGAGGAAGTCAGACAGGGACAGGTCATTGCCCAATCCGGTGTCAGTGAATTAAACCCTGAAGCAGGACTTCATGTACACTTTGAAGTACTAAAAGACGGTCAGGCAATCGACCCGATGTCAATTACGGAATAATAGGTATATCTTAACCGCCTGCCGGCATATAATGCACAAACGGACCCACAGGAGGCCGGCACCGTGCATGAGTATATCAGAGAGAGAACAATCTCGGCTGGCAGGCACATCGTAGAGACAGAAGAAACGGTCCGCTCTATCGCAAAAATATTTGGGGTATCTAAAAGCACAGTGCATAAAGACTTAACCGAGCGCCTGCCGAAACTGGATCCTGCGCTCGCAGACGAAGTAAAAACGATTCTTCATTATCATAAAGCGATTCGACACCTAAGGGGCGGAGAAGCCACAAAAGCCAAATACGAAAAGCAGCAGCACTTATCCAATTGAAAAAGAGGAGGCCGTGAATCAAACGTTTGTTTGGTTCATGACCTCCTCTTTTAGTTGTGGTAATATATACTTATTGGACTTTGGAGTGTAGAAGCGGGGCTGTCCCGGATCTACTAACATAAACAACTGACGATCCTTCAAAAGGAAAACGGTACATACTTTGCGTTATTTCTCAAAAATGATCCGTTAGAACCGATATAAGGTAAGGATAATAAGAGGAGCCAGAGACCTCCATTTTAGCTATACAAATTCAACCATTAACAGTAACTGAAGGGAGTCAAATAAGAAGATGTTTTCAAAAGATATAGGAATTGACCTCGGAACAGCGAACCTGCTGATCCATGTAAAAGGTAAAGGAATCGTACTGAATGAACCGTCTGTAGTGGCCATTGATAAAAACACAAACCGTGTACTTGCAGTGGGTGAGGAAGCGCGCAATATGGTCGGCAGAACGCCTGGCAATATCGTGGCGATCCGTCCGCTAAAAGACGGTGTAATCGCTGATTTTGACGTAACAGAAGCGATGCTGAAGCACTTTATTAACAAATTAAATCTAAGAGGCTTAATGTCTAAGCCACGCATTCTGATCTGCTGCCCAACGAATATCACAAGCGTTGAGCAAAAAGCAATCCGTGAAGCTGCTGAGAAGAGCGGCGGCAAACGTATTTTCCTTGAAGAGGAGCCAAAAGTTGCTGCGATCGGTGCTGGCATGGATATTTTCCAGCCAAGCGGCAATATGGTTGTCGATATCGGCGGCGGAACAACTGATGTAGCGGTTCTTTCAATGGGTGATATTGTAACGTCCCAGTCAATCAAAATGGCCGGTGACCAGTTTGACGCAGATATTTTAAACTATGTGAAAAAAGAGTATAAGCTGTTGATCGGTGAGCGTACGGCAGAAGCAATTAAGCTGAGCATCGCAACTGTATTTCCTGACTCACGTGATGAAGAAATGGAAATTCGCGGCCGTGATATGGTCAGTGGTCTTCCACGTACCATTACAATTAAATCAGCAGAGGTGGAAAGAGCACTGCGTGAATCAGTGGCAGTCATTGTACAGGCAGCTAAAAACGTGCTTGAAAAAACACCGCCTGAACTATCAGCTGACATTATTGACCGCGGTGTGATCTTAACAGGCGGCGGCGCGCTGCTGCACGGAATTGATCTCCTGCTGGCTGAAGAACTCAAAGTCCCTGTCTTTGTTGCAGAAAATCCAATGGATTGTGTAGCAATCGGAACAGGCGTCATGCTTGAGAATATTGATAAAATTCCTCAGAGTAAACTGGGATAATGGACTTTAGGAGATTACTTCTGACAATGTCGAAAGAAGGAATCTCCTGAAAATTCCTCCGTCCTATGCAGAAACTTGTTATAATAAGTCACGGGTAAAAAATGACGAGGTGAAAACGATGTTTAGAGGCTTTTACACAGTTGCAACCGGAATGCTTGCACAGCAGAGAAAAACCGAAATGCTGACAAATAATATGTCTAATGTGAATACACCTGGCTTCAAGGCGGACCAGGCTTCGATGAGAGCATTTCCTGAAATGTTGCTTTCAAGTCTTGGAGACTCCAGAGTTCCGACAGAAAACGGGATGTCAACCACCAGAATGACACCAGTCGGCGGCTTGAACACGGGTGTATATATGCAGGAAGCAGTGCCTTTATTTACACAGGGAGATCTGCGAGAAACAGGACTCTCCACTGACCTTGCCATTTTACAGGGAGATTTGCCGATAAATGAAGAAACCGGTATACCAGGCGCTCTCTTTTTTACCCTGGAGCATGAAGACGGTACAGACCGCTACACAAGAAACGGAAACTTTGCACTTGATGCAGACGGCTTTTTAACCACACCTGCAGGTCATTACGTGCTGGACGAAAACGGTGCGAGAATTGAGCTTGAAAATGACCGTTTTGAAGTAACAGATGGTGGTCAGGTCATTCAAAATGGTGCGAACATTGCAAGAATCGGCATCGCCTATTCAGATGATCCGCGTGCCCTCGTAAAAGAAGGCGATGAATTGTACAGAGCTCCTGATGGAACTGTATTCGACAGCGCTTATAACGTAGCGGATGCAGGCTTTTCAATTAATCAGGGCTCCCTTGAACGGTCAAATGTAGACAGTGCAAGAACGATGACTGATTTGATGGCTTCCTACCGTTCGTTTGAAGCGAACCAGAAAGTCCTTCAGGCATATGACCGGAGCATGGAAAAAGCAGTGAACGAAGTCGGCAGGCTGAACTAAAGGGGGCTAATCAATGATCCGCAATATGGTGACTGCAACAAACACAATGAATCAGCTGCAGCAGCAGCTTGATCTGATTTCAAATAATATTGCCAACTCAGCAACAACCGGCTATAAACAGACAACCGCGAACTTTAACTCGCTGCTTCATCAGCAGGTACAGAATCAGCGGGATGATCAGGCACCGCGCATGACACCGGATGGTCTGAGACTTGGGAACGGTGCAAGAATCTCACAGTCACAGCTGGTAGGAACGCAAGGGTCTTTGCAGCGTACTGAAAGAGATCTTGATTTTGCTTTTAGCACTGAAAATCAATACTTTAAAGTACTCGTCCAATCTCCTGATGGCACTTCTGAACAAAACTTCACGCGCGCCGGCGGATTTTATCTGACACCGGTCAACGATGATGAAGTGATGCTTGTAGATGCACAGGGCAACGGCATTTTAAATCAAAATGACGAACTGATCATGCTTGATGGGCCGGTTGACAGCATTCAGCTGCAGGATAACGGGACACTGCTTGTCGAATCAGGCGGCGTTCAGCAGGCTGTAGAGCTTGGCATCGTTGATATCCAGCGCCCCCAGCTGTTGGACCGTGTCTCAAGCGTCTATCTGGGCATTCCTGATAACCTTGCTGAGCTTGGCGTTGAACCAGGCGAACTGATGGTACAGATGGAAGGCGGACTCAGACAGAACATTGGGCTTGAACAGGGTGCCCTTGAACAATCAAATGTAGATTTATCAAAAGCATTTACTGAACTGATTGAAGTTCAGAGAAATTACCAATTTCATTCAAGAGCCGTATCAATCTCTGATCAGATGTCCGGTCTTGTAAACGGATTGCGTTAAAGGAGTTATCGAAATATGTCTGAAACACGTTCAGAAAAAAAACAAAAGCCGGAAGAGCAGGAGAAGACTTCTAGAACGCCAAGATGGGTGCAGGTACGCCTGTTTCCAATACTCATCAGAGTGTTATTAATTGTGCTGCTTGCAGGCCTCAGCCTTGTTGTCGGTCTGATGGTCGGTTACGGTGTCATCGGAGACGGCTCTCCACAGGATGCCCTAAAACCTGAAACATGGACACATATTATTGATCTTGTCACACAAGATACAGAATAGCAGGAGGTTTTTTGATGTTAGATACTCAGCAGATTAAAGAAATTATCCCACACCGCTACCCATTTTTATTAATTGATAAAGTAGTGGAAATCGAAGAAGGCAAACGTGCAGTTGCCATTAAAAATGTCACTGCAAACGAAGAATTTTTCAACGGACATTTCCCGGATTACCCGGTCATGCCAGGCGTTCTCATTGTAGAAGCACTCGCACAGACTGGCGCCGTTGCCATGCTCAAACAGGAAGATTACAGAGGCAAGCTTGCTTTCTTCACAGGCATCGACAACTGCCGCTTCAAACGCCAGGTCAAGCCTGGTGACCAGCTCCGCCTCGAAGTCGAAATCGTCCGCATCAAAGGGCCGATCGGCAAAGGAAAAGCGACAGCAACTGTAGATGGTGAAGTGGCTTGTGAAACGGAGATTATGTTTGCTATTAAGTAGAAAAGCGTAAGGCGCTCGGTAAGCTCCGACAGGCATAAGACGCGGAGCGGAAAACGGGCGTTTTTCCCGTTTACCGATGCGTGGCTTATGACCCGAGGAGCTAGCGCCTGAAGCTGGACAAAGTAGAAAAGCGTAAGCGACTTGAACAGCCCCGACAGGCATAAGACGCGGAGCGGAAAACGGGTGTTTTTTCCGTTTACCGATGCGTGGCTTATGACCCGAGGAGCTAGCGCCTGGAGCTGGACAACATAGAAAAGCGTAAGGCGCTCGTTTCGCTCCAAACGGCATAAGCCATGGAGCGGGAAACGGGTGCTTTTTCATGTTTACCGTTTCTGAATCTGGACAATATAAAAAGCACAAGCCTTTACAAAAAGTAAGACCGGTATAAAAACTTTATGTATATTAAAAGCACACTCAGTGAAGCGCAGCGAAACGATTATTTTAACTCCATACATATTTCATCCCTCTCCGGGGAAACTATCGACAGACCGTGATTGGTCATCCCATAAAAAAAGGAGAGGAAATAAATGAACAAATACATCAAAATGACTGCCGGCTCACTGCTTGCAGCAGCACTTATGGTTGGCTGTAACGTAGATGACGGCATGACTGGAGACAACAACGACGGTGCTTTAGAAAACCCGATGAACGACAATCGTGACAACAACGCAAATGATAACAACAACCGCGTTGACGATGACTGGGGTATGGACGGCGACCGTAACAATGACCGTAACAACGGCAACAATGATAATAACGGTATGATGGGCGATGACAACAACAACCGTGAAGATATCATTGAAGATGAAGTTGACCGCGAAGATCGCGACAGAAACGACGAATAATAAAAAAGACTGTTCGCACGCTGCTTAGACAGGCGGGTGAACAGTCTTTTTTGCAAATTGCGTGATCTGAACTTTCATGACCAAGCTACTTCTTTATCCGTGGCTTTTCCCTCATCTGATGCCTAAACTCGGCAAGCAGCTCATCACCGGAAATATCCTTTTTATTTAGTATGTAAGCAAGCAGGTCCTCAGCGTATTCATTCCGCTGATTCCGCATGTGCGCTGAAAACAGTACACTCACCTTGTCACCGATTGGTTTCACTTCATGAACAGTGGCAAACAGACCGGCCGGATCATTCTTTTCATTGGAAATGACCGCAAGCACTTCAATATCTTCATCACTTTGCTGAAGGCGTTGGAAATATTCTGTTTCAGTTCCATCGAGAAAGGCTTCAAGAATCCATGTCTGATGCTCATCTTCCTTATTGATAATCAGTCCGTCATGAAGGTTGAAATTGCGGATATTCTCATCTTCAACGATCTGAATTTTCATCAGTTTGAACGTCTTCATTACCGTCCAGCCCCTTTGATTGATTTACACTCATTATAACATACCGAAAAATTTTACAAAAAATCAGAAAATCATACATTAGTTCATTTCCCGGGGAATAATGTCGTTGAAAGGTACAATTTCCCCTTAGAAGAAAATAAACTTTTCTACCTCAAAACCGACATCAAAATGAATATTTCCATGTTTTACAACAATTTAACTGCCGATTATGATGAGATTATCTTAAACGAAAGGAGGAGAGAATATGATCAATCAGGTCACATTGGTAGGCAGATTGACTAAGGATCCGGAGTTAAAAGAAATCGCGGGTAACAGACAGGTCCTGAATATCACGCTTGCAGTCAACCGGCCCTTTAAAAATCAGTCAGGAGAATTTGAAGCAGATTTTATCAGGTGCACGATCTGGAACCGCAACGCCCAGAACACTTCAGCCTATTGTGAAAAAGGGTCGCTCATAGGTATTGTCGGCAGCATTCAGTCCCGGTCATATGAAAGAGAAGACGGCATCAGACAATACACGACAGAAGTATATGTGGATACAGTCAGATTTTTGGACCGCAAAAAACAATCCACAGACCCCGGCCCGTTTGAACAGCCCATTCCGCACACAGCTCCAACGTCAGATATCCATTTAGAAACAATCAAATAACAACTCAAGCCACGGCTCCGCTCCAACAAGCAGCTGACTCCTGCAGCATCCGTCAAACCTTCCCCATTGCCGGACCTGCCGGAGTTAGAGCTTCTGCACTCATCCTCTATTATTTTGAAATGCATTGTAGTGAGCAACAAACTACTTTTTTCCATCCCAGCGATTGATTGGAGCGGAGAACGGAGACTCCCGCCCCAGTAAAGGACAGGTGAGACCCCGCAAGCGAAACTGAGGAGGCTCACCGGCCGGGGGCAGGAAAGCGCAGTTCTCCGCGGAAATCAATAGCGGCATTTCGCCCACCCACCACTAAAAAACCGCCTGACGACGTCAGACGGTTTTCTTCATGCATTTAACACTAATAAATCCTCAAGTTCTTCATTCGAAAGCTCGGTAATCCACTGATCGCCGCGGATAATATCCTCATTCAGCGACTGCTTTTTCTCGAGCATCTTATCAATTTTCTCCTCAATCGTCCCGGAGGAAATAAACTTGTGCACATGGACAAATCGAGTCTGGCCAATGCGGTATGCCCGGTCTGTCGCCTGATTCTCAACTGCAGGGTTCCACCAGCGGTCATAGTGAATGACGTGGTTTGCAGCGGTCAGGGTCAGACCCGTTCCGCCGGCCTTCAGACTTAATATAAACACAGGGAACTCGCCTGCCTGGAATTGCTCAACCAGCTGATCGCGCGTTGCTTTTGGCGTTGAACCATTCAGGAATGGGACTTTAAAGCCGTATTTCTTCTGCAGTACATCCTGGATCATGCGTCCCATTGAAATATACTGCGTGAAAATAATTGTACCTTCACGCGCTTCTAAAATCTGCTCCACCAGATCCATTAACTTATCCATCTTTTCAGAACGTGCCACAATATCAGCAGGGGATTCTTCCTGCAGGTAAAGGGCAGGGTGGTCGCAAAGCTGCTTCAGTCTGTTCAGCATCTGCAGCACCATTCCTTTTCGCTCGATGCCTGAGAGCTGCGGGATTTTTTCAAGTGTATCCTGTACCAGCTGCTCATACAGTGATGCCTGCTCAGACGTTAATGGACAGAATTCCTTCTGTTCAATTTTAGAAGGAAGGTTCAGACCGACAGCCGGATCCACCTTTGTCCGGCGCAGCAGGAATGGACGGATCCGCTTTTGCAGCTTCAATGTCAGCGCTTCTGACCCGTCACGTTCAATCGGTGCAATAAAGTCTTTCCGGAAAGCAGCAAGCGAGCCGAGGTAGCCATGATTAATAAAATCAAAAATCGCCCACAGCTCAGACAATCTGTTTTCCATCGGCGTTCCGGTCAGTGCCAGGTGATGCTGTCCCTTCAAACTGCGGATTGCTTTTGACTGTTTGGTAAACGGATTTTTAATATTCTGTGCTTCATCGAGTGCGACTGCTGCCCATTGCACAGCTGACAGCTCTTCCTGATCCGCGTGGCAAAGGCCGTATGAGGTCAGCACGACATCAGCTTTTGCAATAGATGTCCCGAATTCCTCACCCTTGGCGCGAACCGGTCCATAATGAAGCTGCACCTCAAGCTCAGGTGCAAAGCGTTCAATTTCACGCTGCCAGTTACCAAGAACTGAGGTAGGAGAGATAATTAAAAATGGCTGCTCAGGTGATTCAGTCTCCTTCACATGCTGCATATAGCTGATCAGCTGAATCGTTTTCCCGAGCCCCATATCATCAGCCAGACACGCACCAAAACGGTTTGCGCGTAAGAAATTCATCCAGCTGAATCCCTGCTGCTGATACGGTCTCAGCTCACCCTGAAGCGCATCAGGAGGAGGGAGGAGAGGGATTTTTCCTGTGTCATTCAGCTTTTCCATCATTGATTTCATCGAGCGATTCAGCTCAAACTGAATCCGCAGATCATCTGCACTGTCATCCTCTTCATCATTCAGGTGGTCCTCAAGCAGATCCTGCATGCTGATGCCATTCTTCTTAGCAGCCTGCATCGCCTGCTGAATGCGGGCAATCATCGCAGGATCAAGCGCAACCCATTCACCGTTCAGCTGAATGAAGCGCCGCTTTTCCTCTACAAGTGACTGGAATTCTTCATCTGACAGATCCTGCCCGTTAACTGAAATTTTCCAGTCATAATCCACAAGCGAATCAAGTCCGACAAATGACGGGCGGTAGCTATGATCCCCTTTTACAGAAGCTTTCAGTGCCACATTCGACTTCTGAATCGAACGCCACCATGCCGGAAGCAGGATCTCAACGTCGAGTGCAAGCAGTTTTTCGCTGCCCTCTGTTAAAAAGAGCCACGCCCGCTCCTCAGCCATTTCAAGCTGCCACTCACCATCTTCTTTTAAATAAGGAATCAGCTTTACCCAGCGATCCAGCTCCTGTGAAATCACAGCCTCTTCATCCAGCCATCTTTTAGGGAGAGAGTCAGTCAGCGGCTTTGATAAATCCAGATCATAGGTCCAGTCAGCACGCCGGCTGTCACGCAGGAACGGCTGCATCCGCCACGGCTGTTCCTCAGATTCAGGCTCCTCAAGACGCAGTCCGAAGCGGTAAGGCAGCTCAAGATCCTTCTGCTCAACCCACATCTGCCACTTCTTTTCATCGAAATAAGCAGCCAGATCCTCAGCTGTCAGCACGTGCCCTTTGTTAAACAGACGCTCCGCAAGATTCGAGCTCCTCGGATGATGATCGAAAAATGACGTAATCGCATGCTCATACCAGTCATTCATGAACTTTTTCTGATCCGCATCCGCCGTCTCACCGCTATAAGACATATCAGCCCACTCACTCCAGAACTCATCGCCAAGCTTCATCTCAAATGTCTCACCTTCAGCCTGGTGATTCCACTCTGCAAGCCACTTTCCTTCAGTGATCCACTCATATAAAAGGGGAGCGGCATCATACATAAAATCCGCCTGCTCAGATAATTCAAAGCTGACACGGCCGTGGAACTCCGGCTGAGCAAAAAGCGTCAGCACCGCCCAGCTGTCGAGCGCAATACTGTCAGCCGGGAGTCCGCTGAATAAAGGAAGGGAAGTGCCATGAAACGATTCCTTATGCCATAAAAGCAGCGAGTACTGCCAAAGCGAAGGGTCAACCATCTCGCCATCCTCATTCACAACCCGTATTGAAAAATAACCTTCGGAAAGCGGCAGCACATCAATCTTTTCCATGAATCAGTTTCCCCCTCTCACATTCTTCTCTAAATGCACGCAGCCTTCTGTACCGGTCAATCAGCTGCTCAAGATACAATTCAAAACGCGGCTCTTCATTTAAGCCCTGGTAGATCTTCTTCAATCTTTTCAAATAGCGCACCGCTTTTTTATAAGTTTCACGCTGCTTTTTCTGAATCAGGCTCTCCACCCACTGGTGAAGAAGCGGAGCAGCAAACTCCGGCTTGCGCTCCATCAGCTTTTTCAAACCGGCAGCCTCAAGCTCCTCAGGTGTAAAGTCAATCCAATGGACAAGCTCCACCCATTCCTTATATTTACCTGCATCAAGCATCACAGCACCTAAATGACGCGCACTGTAAGGCAGCAGCTTTTCATACAATTTAATTGTCACATCCGGCACATGCAGCCTCAGCTGTTCACCCTCAATCTTATGAATCAGCCACAGTGAAAACGATCGGCGGTCAGAATGATTTTCCATCCGCGCCAAATAAAGGTCCAGCTTTTTCTGCATCGCTTTTAACACCCTGACGGAACGGTCAATCTCATCCTCGCGCAGCAGCCACTCAAGCCACTGCACCGCATGAGGCACCGCAAGTTCAGAAGACTCAGCGAACTGCTCCTCAAAGTCATCATCATTTCTGAGCAGCGCAAAAATTGTCTGCGCCAGCTGCGTCTCATCCGACTGGTCAGCTTCAGCTAAACGTTCCGCTTCCAGCTCACGGTCACGCCGCTTTGTAAACAGCTGAAACCACATCATTCCATAGATCGAAAAGCTGAGCGGATCCTTTCGCCCTAGCAGCCTTGCCGTGTCTGCTTTCAACTCCTTGAAAAATGGATCAAACGAAAACGGATGCGCATACACAGTCAGGTCATACACCGCCTTCTGCATCGCCTCCATAATTGTCTCCAGCCCGCGCGTAATGCCTGCAGACTCCTGATCAAACTTCTCAGCCAGGTAGTTGTAATAATAGAAAGAAATATAAAGCATATATAAAGGAGTCCATTCCTTCTCAACCGGTGCCTGCTCCTGAAACTTGCGATAGCCGGCAAGAATATAATGCTCCATTAAAAAAGTATCATCCTGAATTTTCTCAAACGGCATCAAAGCACCCGTTGTCTCGGCCAATCTGCGCCAAGCCTCAGGTGACTTCTGAGCCCGGACAGACGCATCCTGCTTCTGATTGCGCCACGTCTGAATCCACTGACTCACACTCGCAATCTGCTGATAAAACTTAAAAAACACAGCCATCCGGTGACGGCACCACGGCTCCTCAGGACAGCTGCAGCTGCTTCCCTTATCCGGATTCAGTGAAATACGCACACTCACGCCATGCACATCCCGCACCTTCGCCTTCAGCATCTGATTACCCGCATCAAATCCCATCTCATACACCGTGCCCTGCCTATATAAAAATAATCCCTTCTGCACAAGACGTTCATCAGCCTGATCAGCAGGCGAAAACTGCCTGAACATCCGCTGCTCAAGCCGCTCCATTCCATCCGCAAGCAATTGCGTTTGCATTCACCATCTCCACCTTTTCGAAAAAAAACGTATCTTTAATTATACCGTACTTTTGCGGAAAAACGAAGGGGGAGGGTGGGAAACTGTTTCTGGTAGGGAGTAGCGGGGCACGTTGGGAGCGGTGCATCCGGTTTTGGCAGTGCTGGCAGTGCTGGCGGCGCGAAAAAACGAAAAGGTGATTGAAAAAAAGGGGGAGGTGATAGATATATCGCCGGAGCTGACGTAAAAATCCGCTGTCCAGGTCTTCGTGGATGAAAAAATAAAAAGGTGACGTAATCTATAAAGGAGGTGATCGATATCCTGCAAAAGGTGATGCAATAAACGCCGCCCCTTGCCTCGTAAAACCCTCAATTTACACTCAGCCCATCTTAATCCCAAGCCCACTTCCCCAGCCCTGAATGCACTTAGGACACAAGCTTTAGATCTTTTAGTTTCTCAAGGGCATGAAGAGGGTGTGGCGGAAGTGATGACAGGTGGCGGCGAGAAAAAACGAAAAGGTGATTGAAAAAAGTGAGGAGGTGACCGAAATATCGCCGGAGCTGACGTGAAAATCCGCTGTAAAGGCCTTCGTGGATGAAAAAACAAAAAGGTGACGCAATCTATAAAGGAGGTGATCGATATCCTGCAAAAGGTGATGCAATAAACGCCGCCCCTTGCCTCGTAAAACCCTCAATTTACACTCAGCCCATCTTATCCCCAAGCCCACTTCCCCAGCCCTGAATGCACTTAGGACACAAGCTTTAGATCTTTTAGTTTCTCAAGGGCATGAAGAGGGTGTGGCGGAAGGGACGACAGGGGCTGCTCGAAAAAACGAAAAGGTGATTGAAAAAAGTGGGGAGGTGATCGATATATCGCAAAAGGTGATTGAATTCCCACCGCTACCTGCACGCCACACCGCCGCTACCCATAATAAAACCATCTAACTAAAATCCATCAAAAGAAAAGAGTTGAAACCATGATCATCAAACAACGTGAAATGCCTAAACATATAAAAACCTTACAATGTATAGCCCGCAGAATGCCTGATTTTCATCCGAAAAAGCCACTGGTTGCAGAAGAGCTCTATAAGCAAATCGCAGGCTACCAGGGTGAAAAAAGCTCAGATTACTATATTTCGTATCTAGAGCCTGCTCCGCTCGTGCTCTACAACATCCGTTTAAGAAATGGAGATTTTCACTTTCAAATTGATACGATACTAATATTTAACAAGGCGATCTTCATTCTCGAAGTAAAAAATTTAGCAGGAATCATTG
Organism: Jeotgalibacillus haloalkalitolerans; assembly: GCF_034427455.1. Lineage (NCBI taxonomy): Bacteria > Bacillati > Bacillota > Bacilli > Caryophanales > Caryophanaceae > Jeotgalibacillus > Jeotgalibacillus haloalkalitolerans. The sequence continues at coordinate 722,445 of NZ_JAXQNN010000001.1, forward strand.
AAATCAGATCGTCGTATGATCAGGTTTTGAAAACCACTAATGATCAAACCTCCGCGCAAAAAAGTTTTCATACTCAGGTAAAATTGCAAAAAGAACATCTTGAGAGGTGGGTCAGGCGGAATTTTAATATGAAAATGCCTATCATCCCGTTGATCATCATGAGCAATCCGCGTTCGATTTTGAAGGCAGAATCCCCGGAGCTACTGGGAAATGTGCATCCGGCTTCATCGATCCCGTTTGCAATCTACCATGAATTAGATAAACTGCCTTCGAAAAAACACTCTTCAAAGCACATCATGGCACTTGCTGAGCTGATGGCTGCATCACAAGAAGAACTCGAAGTTGATTGGTTTGAACGTTTTGATTTTAATTTGAAGACATTACTTACAGGGATGTCATGTCCTTCATGTGAACAGTTTGCAATTGTTCAAAGCAGTATGAAATGGAGCTGTAAAAATTGTTCCTTAAGCGGGTTTCAAATCGTTGAATCTGCCATTGAAGAAGCCTTCCTGCTAATGGGTGAAGGCATCAGAAGTAAAGAGTTAAGAAGATTTCTGGGAGGGCTGTCCGCGCAAAAAATGAACAGAATTGCGAGAAAAGCCAAGTTATACAAAACCGGACTGACGAAAGGAACAAAATATCATTGTAAAATTTTGGGTAGTGTAGAAATAATAGAAGCAGAGTAATGATTATTTCCTAAGGGCATGAAGAGGGCGTGGCGGAAAAAAGTAAAAGGTGATGGAAAAGTGGAGGGAGGTGATCGATAAAAACACATAGGTGACTTAAAAACCGACTCCTGCAGCGATCATGCCTGAAAAAACAAAAAGGTGATGTATTTAATCGCAGAGGTGAGCGATAAAATACAAAAGGTGGCTCAATCACGCGCCGGGCCTTCGCCAGGGCGCATCCCCACGCCCCGTCGCCATGCGCACCCCATCGCCCAGCCACGTCCCCCAAAAAAAACAAAAAGCCCCGCACCAGCGAGGCTCCTGCAAAACTAATTCGGCAATACACCGAGCAGCACATACTTCCAGTTCATCCGCTCATCTGTATAACCAAGATTATCAAACGTCAGGCGGTTAATCCGCATCGGGGTAATATAAGGCATACCATTTCGTTCAATCTGCTCAGGGTCAACAGTGACCCATTCGCCTGCTTCAAGCCCACCTGCGATCTGCTGGCGGTCACCATCAAGGATTCCCAGATTAACGATACGCGGTTCAACGAGGCCGAGTTCATTTAGTACGTATATTTTTGACTCGTCTAATCCAATCACAGGCATTGTCACAGCATTTGGTGCCGTATCCAGTATGATTTCATTCACAACGTGCTGACCGACAAACCAGTTGTCATCTGCAGTGAGTAGGTCAATATTGACAGGGTACGTACTTTTATCACTCAACTGTGGCTCCTGATCCGGCATTAAAGGATTGGAGGACACAGTGCCCTCACTGATTGATTCTGCTACAGGTGAGGTGGTGCGCGTCTGCATGCCTTCAAGTACCAGCTTTGCTTCTTCGTCCGTAAGCTTAGTGTGTGATGCGAGAGAGTCAGTATAGATGGTGATGAGCGGGTGGCTGACGTCTTCAGCAAGGCTTGCGATTTGACCTTCATATTCACTTGCTACTGTTACAACCGGACTATTCAGTAGCCCGTCAGCAAGACTTTCAAACTTTTCACGCTCAGCTTCGAGTCGTTCCACTTCCGCTTCCTGTTCACCGATTTGCTGATTAATCAGTGAGCGGGTCTGAGCGACTGTTGCATCTGAGACGTCAATTCCGATTTCCAGTTCAACGGTAATCAATAATTGGTCATCATTAATGGAGCTTGAAGGGCTGGCATTTGCTGATGAAGATGAACTTGACGAAGCGATTTGACGTTCAATCGTTTCAAGCTCTGTTATGTAGGACTCGACCGCAGCAATCTCGCTGTCCAGCTGCTCAATTTCGGATTCAAATGCGAGCCGCTGCTCTTCAAGGTCGGTTACGGTGTACTCATATAAAGGAGTTCCGGGGGATACTTCATCGCCTTCTTCTACTAAAAACTGTGTAAACATCCCAAGCTGTTCAGAAAAATAGACTGTTTCTTCAACTGCTGTCTGAACGACACCGTTTTTCACCATGATTTCTTCAACCGTTTCACTTTGAGCGGTCTTCTGGTCGTGTACAATAGAGGTCCGGTCCACAAGTAATAAGTCCTGTTTAATTAAGAAAAGGTTCACGCCGACAAAAATAGCTGCGAGAACGCTGATAAGCCATTTACTTCGATTACTCACATTTGCCAGCCTCCTTTATAAAAATAAGTATTGGTAGAACGGCAGCCACTCAAGTGTAGCGGTTGCGCTCCAGAATAATAAATTAAATCCTAATATCATCAGGAATGCAGCCCATCTTTTTAAAGTCGTAATCCTCCGGAGGGTCATAAATTGCCAGTAAATCACCCAGAATTTAAACAGCGAAATCGTTCCCAGGAAATAAATAATCCACGCCTGATCGATAAATAGCTGCCCGATTACACCCCAGGAAAAAGGTGAGGAGTACCAGTCAATGCCCTGCCACACCATAAGAACAATAAAGCTCAGGCGTTCGAGTAAAAGAATGACGACTGGAAAAAAGGATAGTGCCAGCGTTTGTCTGAAAGTGATGTCTTTTGCAACCAGCCAATTAAATAGGGCAGGAACAAATAAAATCAGACATACATATAACAAGCCCTGTGCGAGGCTCCCCAGGAGGAAATAAAATCTTTGCAAATCATATTCAAGCCCATAAAATAAAACAAAATTTCCGGCCCACTCCTGCGTGCCCATACCAATGACAGCACCAAAGCCGAAAATCAGACATCCTGCTATAAAAGCAGCGGTAATATAACGTTTTATATGTATAATCCCAGTGCTGCCCGCAATGAACTCAATCATTTTTACGGGAGCTGTCAAACCCTGACGCAAACCATAACGCATCTTCAAACCTCCCAAACATATTCCCTTTCTCTATTGTAAAGAAAAACACTGATCTTGTCATTGCTAGAAGTAATTTGTAAATCATTACAGGATGTTGAAGCGCTCTGTTAATTTGCTCCTGACTGTTAACGATAAAAAAACTGCTGACTGTAGATCAGCAGTTTTTTCACTTGAGATATGTTCTGGCGACTTTCAGCATACTGACAAAAAAATCAGTGTGATGCTTTTGTTTGTTAGGGGGCATTTGAGAGAGCGCGCGGATTTCATCAAGCAGTGAATGGTTTTCACGCAGGAAATCCATCAGCTGGCGGTCCTCGGCTTTCATTACTTTTTGAGTAACTTCATATTTGGCTTCTTTAATAATTTCTTTATCTGTCGTTTCATATAACACGATTGCCATAAAGGTATCGTCGTCAATATGGTATATATCTTTCATTTTACGTAAAATATCGATGGGAAACTGGCGTACGCCTCTTTCATAGTTAGATAAAGTAGCGGGGCGTATATTTAACTGATAGGCAGCATCCTTTTGGCTGATCTCAACCACTTCTTCACGGTAGTATTTCAGAATATGTGCCAAAGACATTGTATTCACCTTCTTTATTTCCGAATACTTTTACAATATCGGTCCAGGAAGGTTTAAAAATGATAATAAACGATATGTTAATTATTTTTTATTAACATATCGTTTATTTTTTAGTATAATAAGAAATTATAAAATACAATAAATACGTAATTTTCTGATAAATGGAGGAAATGTAAATGGATGATTTTCATAATTGGGTACGTGAGACGAGTATTGAATTTGAAGAGAAACTGTCCAGAGCATTGAAGCCTGAGGAAATTGAATTTCTTAAATGGATTGAAGAGCAATTTGTAAGTACAGAAGAGCATACATAATAGAGAGAAACGGTCATTTCATAAAATCTTCAGCTCCCACATAGCGTCGGAGTGCCTTTGTAGAAGCTGCCATCATGAATTTTGGAGGATTTTATGAACCATTACACATTTCGTTTTCAGGAGCTGCCGCAAAATCTGAGTACCATTCTGAAAGACTTTTTGGAATACGATGCAGTACAGGATTTTGAGCGGCTCCCGCACTACAATTTTTTCAGACAACTGCAGCATTTATTTTACAGCGAAAATAAAGTCTTTATTGAATCCTGTGAGTTTTACGAGCAACAGTCTGCGCCTCACAAAACCAACTTCACGATCACACTACGCGGAAAATCGTCCTTTAGCATACACATCTCATGTAACACACAGACACGCACCATTCATTTTACCTTCCCGCAAGATGAAGCCTATTGTCAGCGCGCTTTAAGCAGCGCACTAACCTATGCTTTCAACTATTCCCGTCCGGCAGACTATCAGAACCGTCCAATCGCGCCAAGTGAAAAAAGAATAATCTGGTCAGGTTTAGTATGGAGAGAAAGAAGGTAATATACTGAAAAACATACAACGGAGAGATCGCAATGGCAATGGAACAATTAACAAGCAATCATCTATCATCTATTCTAAAAGAAGCACACACAAAAGGTGAAAAAGAAGAACTCACAGCCGAACAAATGGTGCAGTGGCTGGCATCAAAATTAAACACGCATGATGCCAAGTAAAAAGAGCTTCCCGCGGCGGGGAGCTCTTTTTGTCTTTTCGGCGGCTGCGCTGGTCGGCAGGGGCGTCGGGCGGGCGAATAATCTAAAAGGTGATGGAATAAACGCAATAGGTGATCGAATAATCAGCATTGGTGGCAGAAAACATCCGTCCATCCGCAAAAATGGATGAATAAATGAAAAGGTGATAGATAAAACAAAAAGGTGATACGAATTCACCCCAAAGGTGACTTAATTACGCCTGCAGTACTGCCCCTGCCAGCCCCTCTAGCCCACACACTTGACCACGACACCCCAACCCCAACTGCCTCCAGTTTCCCAACTGCATCAAAAGGACCCCGCTTCATCACGCAATATCGTCTCCCGCAGCCGGGCCCGTCCTACACCTGATTCCCAAGCAGCGTCTCCATATGGTCGATCCCCTTACTCGTCAACTGGTAGTGCATCTGCCCCTCGTGTTTAATTTTTTCGACGAGTGGGCGGGAGCGGCTGAGTGCGATCTGAATCGCTTTTGACGAATAGTCTGTATTAAAATGTTTTTTCAGCACGTCATATACTTCTTTAGCCGACATATGAGAGCGGTCGAATTCCTTCATATAAATATATAAAATGCTCAGCGCCTGATCCTCGACACGTTCGAGCATGCGCGGATCGGGATTATTCTCAAGGTTGAATGCTGAAATATCCTGTGAAACAAATTCATTTTCAGTGTCCTTCTCCACATCAGATGTATGGTTAAGCAGTGTATCAATATAAGCAAACCCTGAATCAGTGACTTCATAAATTTTCTGCAGATCCTGCTGACCTGATTCCTGCAAGTATCCTTTTTTCACACACGTATGAACGCTTAAATGGATATTGTTTGGAACGGTGTGACGGGCTTCCCGGAATTGCTTGCGAACCATTTTCGCGGTGAAAGCGGGCTGCTGTTTAAATTGTGACAGGTAATAAGCCATTGCAAGTGTAAATTGCCATTCTGCATTCAGGGGAAGCTTTTCAAGAAACTTCTGAATGTCAGGCTTTTCACCAGATCCGGTTTCAGGCAGCGGCTTTGGTGCAGGGGTATTTTTTTCGATTTCAAATGTGCTCGAAATTTTCCCCCGCCGGCCTGGTCCGGGTTTCAAATCTTCTTTCATCATTTTAGAAAGGTACGTCTGTACGACTTTATCGTGCTCATCGACAAATGACCGGTCACCTGAGACTGCGTATTCGAAATCTTTATAACGAACACTAAGCTGATACGTTTCCTGACCCATATTACCGCCTCCTGAGTGTTTTTTCTCTTTATATTATGTTTATTATAGTTCTTTTATCGGATAAGCACAAGACTTTTTGTTCTTTATTGAGAATATTTTTGAGTCGATTCTAACTCCATCCTATTTTTGTCTCATTTAAAGTATGCACAAAAACCCATTTCTCTATTCAAAGTGTTTAAAAAATGGCAAAAGCGGTCATAGTACAAGAAACATTTAATAGAAAGGGGAGAGGTAGTGATGTTGCTCGACCCAATGGGAAAAGTCCTATTTATGGAAATCTGCAAGAGACTTCGTGACAATAAATGGACGGTGGATGATCACCAGTTTTATAAAGATGAAGATGTGACAGAAGCGGTATTTGCACTGCCGGAGTATTTAGTGGAAAGAGAAGATAATCCTGAATTTGAAAAGGATATTGCTGTTGTAAAATATGAAGGTGATCCGCAGAAAATGAAGGAAAACCAGATTGATGGTGTCCTGTTAAAGTTTTATACGAAACGCCTGAAGGCACTGGGGCTATATGAGGCAATATCTGATATCGAGCTGTTTCAGCGCAAAAATAATGCGACATCTGTTGAGTTTTATGTTGATCAGGTATTTGCGGATGAAAAAGTACAGGAGTGGTTTGAAGCGCTCTTTCACTTGCTTGACGAGCAGATGACAGGGATATACGGGGATGAGATAAAGGAGATTCCAATCGTCCTTTTACCAAAAAAACTGCATGACCTGCCGCTGCACACGACGTAAAATAAGAAAAAGCTGCATCATCTGCAGCTTTTTCTTCTATTATATTAATAATGCTCTTTCTCCTGCGCCTTCCAGCTTAAGAAGGTTGCGAGGCCGATCATACCGAAAATCATCACAAGTTCAATTAAAAATGATTCGTTGAAAGACGTCTCAAACACATCAGTGAACACTTTCAGCCCAATATAAGAAATAAGTAAAATAGCGATAAGTCCTGTGGCTAAATGATGAAATTTCACCGAATCACACCTCCTGTAACTCTCTAAGATGTCCATAAACTATTGCAGTGGTTTACGTTTTTTATCGTCGATTGTCAGAGCGTTTCTTGAGCCGGGAATCATACCGGCCAGACTCACATTTCGAACGTTTGAAGGCTGCATGGACTGTATGTAGAAATGCTGTTCATCTGATTCGAAAAGAATTTCTTTTTGCATCAGTTTTAGCCTCCCTTTGATCTCATCTTACGCCGCCCAAATACCTCATTCAACAAAATCATCATTTCTTAATCACCTTGTTACAGAAATAATATATACAGACAAAAAACGACAAACTTCTTCTGAGATCTGTTACAGTAAAAAAACATTCAGAAAAATGTTTATCATATAAAAATGCGGGTAAATGTTATAGGCTATCATTTTACTTTTATGGATTAAGAAAAAAATCATCATTTTTTTCCGTCAGAAAGGGGTCCGCAATGGCTGAAACACACCTCGAACCAACCTTGAAAAACTTAACTGATACGATCCTGGATCAACGAGTTGAACTGGCAAGGACGATTACTGAAAAACAGAATAAACGTTATGAACGGCTTGAAGCTTTCGCCGATGACCTGCTTGAATTCCGTATAGAACTGGTGACACTTTATGGAGAGGCACTCTCCATGTCAAAGGATGAGCGGGAGGAAAGAATCGAAAGCTGGGGCACGAAAACAGGCAGAGCGTGCGCTGAAATGGGCATCTCACTTGATTCGATGCTGAAGGAAGTCCCTGAATACCGTGCTGCAATCGGTGAAATTATTAAAGAGACAGCAATTACATATGATTATCCGATTTCAAAGCTTTATGAGGTCCTCACAGTGCTTGACCGTACAGTGGATGATGTTGTGTATTATTTCTGCCTGCCATTCGTAGAAGTGCAGACAGCATCTTTGCAGGCGTCCCAGGAACAGATGCTGGAGATGTCTGTACCCGTCGTACCCATTGATGCAGGCGTAGCCGTACTGCCGCTGGTTGGAACAATAGATACGCACCGCGCAAAGCTGATCATGGAAGAGTCTCTGACAAAATGTCTGGATTTGAATGTCAGCGAATTCGTCATCGATCTGTCCGGGGTAGCCATGGTGGATACATTCGTCGCCCATAAGCTTTTTCAGGTAATCGATTCATTAAAATTAATTGGTGTGAAACCGAAAATATCCGGGATCTCTCCTGAAATGGCACAGACGATTGTACAGCTTGGACTGAACTTTTCAGATGTGCCTTCTTATGCGACGTTGAAGTCCGCTTTAAAGGAAATCGGATTTGAGCAGAGATTAAGTTAATATGTAAAATTGAACCTCCGCAGCGTATCAGGCTGCGGAGGTTTTATTAATGTCTTGATAACTAAGAGAATATGTCATTTAAATTCAATCGAAGTACGAACCGAAAATCTCATATCTTTCTAGGTTATCTGTATTCATTTAAATAAAACGCTTTGTTAAAGTCCATTGTTGTTTCTGCACAGCTGGTGATCGAAGTGTAAGGGGGCGGCTCGCAGGAAGGGACGTGTGAGGCCTGGGCGAAGCCTGCGGGCTCACCGCCCGGCCGCGGAAAGCGTCCCCTCTCTCGCTGCAATCAACAGCCAACTTTAACAAAGACAAATAAAAAAACCCACTGTCCAGCAGAACAGTGGGTACATATATGATAAACCTATATTAGTCTAGGATTTTAATATCTACTGTTTGAACGCCATAGTTAAGAGCATCCTGTTGAGAAGGGATAAATAGGTCGATCTTATTCCCTTTGATTGCGCCGCCAGTATCTCCAGCGATTGCTTCACCGTAACCTTCAACCCATACACGTGAACCCAGTGGAATTACATTAGGGTCTACTGCGATGACTTTCTGGTCAGGGTTTGAACGTAAGTCAATTCCTGTAGCCGTTACACCAGAGCAACCTGCACAGTATGCAGTGTATGCTGTAGCTGTTACTGTCATTTCCTGAGCTGCTTCAGATGATGGTGCTTCGCCACCAGTACCTTCTACACCTTCAGTTGACTGAGTTTGACCAGAGTCCTGAGCTACCTCTTCTTCAGCTGGCTCTTCCTGCTGTGCAGGCTGTGATTGTGGAGCTGCTTCAGCCTGTGCTGGAGCTGCTGCTTGTCCAGATACTGAGAATTCCTGTCCAGGGAAAATCAGGTCACTTGAAAGGCCATTCCAGCTCATAAGTTCACCTACAGTAATACCGTGTTCAGTAGCGATCTTATAAAGTGTGTCGCCTTTCACTACTGTATAAGTGTCATTTGAAGTAGCTTCTTCACCAGATACCTTAAGCGTCTGTTCCGGGAAAATTAAAGTAGAAGATAGATTGTTCCACTTCTGAATCTGTTCGACTGTTACATTATTATTTTGAGAGATGCTCCAAAGAGTGTCACCTTTTTTGACTGAGTAATCTGCTGCTGATGCTGACGCTGCTGCGCCTGTTGATAATGCTGCGATTGCTGTTAGTGCAACGATTTGCTTTTTCATAATTTGAATTACCTCCTTTTCACTAACAGGACCTAGCATAACACGCATACATTTCACAGCAATGTCAAAACAGTTAGAGGGAGATAACAATTACATTACGTGCTAATTTGTCTATACAGCGTTGACATGTGTGCACCTGAGGACTATACTATACTACATTATTGGAAAGGATAGTTTAATGATTTAAAGTGTAAGAGAGGAGTAGAATTTTGATGGATCGAGTCGTTAACTTTTCGGCGGGCCCCTCAGCAATGCCGCTCGAAGTACTGATGCGAGCGCAATCTGAACTCGTCGACACAAATCACGCTGGCATGTCGGTGATGGAGATGAGTCACCGATCGAAAGCCTTCGAAGACATTTTAGAGAACACAAAACACCTTTTGAAAAAAGTCATGAACATCCCTGAAAACTATAAAATTTTATTTTTACAGGGGGGTGCTTCGTTACAATTCAGCATGATCCCGTTAAATTTGTTACAAAAAGATCACGAAGCAGCCTACATTATTACAGGCTCATGGTCCCAAAAAGCGCTGAAAGAGGCTAAAAAGGTCGGACAAACCACTGTCATAGCAACATCCGAAGAGACCCAGTTTAGAAATATTCCGGATTTCTCTCAGATTACACAATTTGAAAAATTATCCTACGTACACATCACAGGTAACAATACAATAGAAGGAACACGGTTTACGGAACTGCCAAAAACAGATGCCCCGATCATCAATGACTGGTCTTCAGGTATTCTGTCAGAAGAAATTAACGTCAGCGACTACGGCGTGATCTATGCAGGCGCACAGAAAAATCTCGGACCATCCGGCGTCACCGTCGTAATCATCCGTGAAGACCTGATCGGGCACGCACCTGATCACCTGCCAACGATGCTTGATTACAAAACGCATGAAAAATCAGATTCACTCTACAACACACCACCGACATTCGGGATTTACATGATCGGTCTCATGCTCGAATGGATCGACTCACTCGGCGGTGTAAAAGAAATCGAAAAACGCAACCGTGAAAAAGCTTCTTTATTATATGAAACAATTGATCAGTCAAACTTATTCTATTCACCTGTTAAAAAGGAAGACCGTTCGCTAATGAACATTCCTTTTAAAACGGACAGTGAGGAAACAGATAAAGCATTTATCGAATTCGCAGCATCCAAGCAGCTTGTTGAATTAAAAGGCCACCGCTCAGTAGGCGGTATGCGTGCGAGTATGTACAATGCGATGCCGATTGAGCATGTGGAGCGGCTGTGCGATGCGATGCGGGAGTTTGAGGCGAAAATAAAATAGCGGATAACTTAAGCAATCGTTGATCTCCGTTTCAGGCGGACGCTTTCCTGGATGAGCCGTTTTCTGGCTCCATTAGACCTCCTCGGCTTCGGCTGTGGGGTCTCAGCGTCCAACTAATCGTCCCGGAGTTGCCGCCTTCCACTGCGATCAACTGAGTGTGAGGACCTTTACTTTCACTGTCTTAGTTATTTGAGAGAATCAAAAAAGTTATTCAGCTAATAAATACTTCTATATCTAGTTGAGTAGACCCAGTGTTAGTTATAAGTAATTAAAGCTTTTCGTAATCTGTAATTGTCTTTCTTCTATAATAATAGTAAGAAGCTACAAGATATTTAACATCCATCAGCTGGCAACCGGAGCGGAAGGTGGCGACTCCAACGGGATGTGACGGACAGGTGAGACCCCGCAGGTGCGAAGCGTCCGAGGAGGCTCACCGCCGTCCCCGTGGAAAGCGTCCGCCTGTAGCACAGGGCGCCCGCCTGGCAAATAAATTTATATAATTATCAGGAGGTTCTCTACGTTGACATACCAGATTCAAACCTACAACAAAATTGCCGATGCAGGATTAAAATTGTTAGACGAACAGTACAAGATCAACGAAAGCAATGAACCGGATGCGATTTTACTCAGAAGCCACAAGCTTCACAACCAGCCAATCCCTAACTCAGTTCAGGCCATTGCCAGAGCCGGTGCCGGAACCAACAACATTCCAATTGAACAGTGCTCCGAACAGGGTGTTGTTGTATTTAACACACCAGGCGCCAACGCAAACGCAGTAAAAGAGCTCGTCATCTCATGCCTGATCGCAAGCTCACGTAACCTGTTCCGCGCCGTTCAGTGGACACATTCTCTAAAAGGGGAAACTGAAATCCCTGAAAAAGTGGAAGCAAACAAAAAAGCGTTTATCGGTCATGAAGTAGCCGGCAAAAAGCTCGGTGTCATCGGACTGGGGAACATTGGGTCAGTCGTAGCCAATGACGCACTCGCACTTGATATGGAAGTCATGGCCTACGATCCATTCGTATCAGTAGACGTAGCCTGGACCATTTCACGCAGCGTCAAGCGCGTTCACCAGCTTGAAGAATTGCTGGCGCAATGTGATTTTATTACCATTCACGTCCCGCTCAGCCCGAAAACAACCGGCATCATTGATGAAAAAGCATTTAAAGCCATGAAAAAAGGGATTCATTTCATCAACTTTGCACGTGGAGAACTCGTGGATCACGCAGCATTGAAAAAAGCACTTGAAGACGGCACAGTCGGCAAATACATCACCGACTTCCCAAGCGATGACATCTTCGGTATGGATAACGTAGTCGCAACACCACACCTCGGTGCATCTACAACCGAATCTGAAGAAAACTGTGCAGTGATGGCAGCAAGGCAGCTGAAAAATTACCTTGAAACAGGGAATATCAAAAATGCGGTGAACCTGCCAAACGTCAGCCTGCCACTTACATCACCGGGCCGCCTGACGATCATGCACAGAAACATCCCGAACATGCTCGGACAATTCTCCCAGCTGCTCGCAGAACGCAACTTCAACATCGCAGACATGCTCAACCGCAGCCGTGGAGAATTTGCTTATACACTCATCGACATCGACAACAAACTGAACGATGAAGAAGCAGCAGACATCATGAACAGATTCCAGAAAATCGAAGGTGTGATCCGGGCAAGACACATTGCGAACGGATGGCACTAAAAACAGGAACTTCCTCTATTTATAATAGAGGGAGTTTTTTTCATTAGCGTGCTGTCAGTTACCTAAGGGCATGAAGAGGGAGGGTACTGGAATTGTGGGGGGGCGTTGCGACGGAGGTGGCGGAATCATTCGATAGGTGAATGAAATAAATGGAAAGGTGATGGAATAAAGTAAAAGGTGATCGAATTAATCGAGATCCGCCAGCCAGAGGGCGAATAAAAAAATTCATGACTTAATAAATTGAAAAGGTGATAGATATATTGTAAAAGGTGGCCGAATTAATCTCCAGCTCCCGACCTGACCCGTCTCCGTCAAACTCCACCCCATATGAAGTGCCAGCCAGTACCACGATAAACCTCTTCCCAGCCTGAAGCAGCCATCTCCAAAATGTGAACATCCCATGTCAAATGTGCATATATCAAAATTAATCAAACATTTATCCTTTTCATTTCTTGCAAAATATACGATAATTATGTTAAAGTACTGAATATTTAAAAAATATTCAACTTAATCTGACTTAACCGAAAAAAATACCCTGCCAAGTGATTCTGTATTGAAAAGTCAATGTATGGAGCGGGAGAACGAGTCACTCCACAACAGTCAGCTGAAGTTCCGGCAGACGTAACAGGACTGTGTAACACAGTCGAGACAGAAACAGAATAGGAGGGAGAACAATGATGCTGACCGTCAAGATGATGAAGCCGTTCTACACACTCCAGGAAGGCCATGAGCTTAAGCTGGTATTTGCCTACCAATATTTTTCGGTCATGAAAGGCGAAGAAATTTATCATTTTATTCCGGTGGAGTCTAACGAAATCAGGATTAACCTGAAGACAAAACAGGTAGAAAATTTAACAGATATATTCGTATTTCAACGCGGAACAAGAATTTTCAGAATACCCTTGTTTCAATTATTGCAGGTGTCTGATCTCATTGAACATCTCAGATCGATTTCACAATTTTATGTGGATCAAATACAAGCGGATGAGGAGGAGCAGGCGATGAATGATGAAATTATGAACCTTGAGATGCAAAACCTTTACCGTTTAATCGATAAAGCACTGTTGGAAGGAGACCGTGACCTGTTTATGCAGCTTACTAATCAGCTGAAAACAGAGGAGGCGGCCCAGTAATGGATGAATATTGTTTAACCACATAGAAAACCCTCTCAACTGTCAAACAGAAGAGAGGGTTTTTAAGTTGGGAAAAAAACCGAAAAATTTGTCAAAACGCGTCGAATGTTTTTTTGAAAAAACATTTTGTTCTGTGTAAATCCAATAGATTCCTCTAAAAAATTACAAAAATACAAAAAAAGTGCCGCCCGATTAATCGAGCGGCCAATGAGAGGGTATTGCTGGGTCATTTCATAATCTTATTGTAATATAAATTTAACGATTCGTCTATTGGGAAAATTGCGATTGAAAAAAATGTCAGGCTGCTGGTGGCAGTACAATTCTGTCCACATGTGGTGTAAAAACATCACGAGTACCTGCCAAATTTACTGATTCTGTTTCCGATCCAATATTAAAAGTGCCGAATGCACCTACCAATGAAAGAGCAATTAATAGTGAAGCTGAAGCTTTTTTAAGTTTATTCATTTGATCTTCTCTCCTTTGAAATCAATTTTCTCCATTGACTGTAGTAATGATTAACCTTCTCAACATCGCCTATTGACTCATAATAGTCGATAATCATTTCCAGTACTTCCAGTGCATCGCTAAAGCTTTGTAACTTAAGCAGGTGGGGATATAAGTATTTTACCGCATATTTTATGCCCGCTGGTTGGGAAAATTCATACTTTTCAAGAAAATTTGAATGGTGATAAAAGTATTTGTTTCCAATTATTGCATCAGTTTCTTTTAACAGTCTCATTCGCGAATGCCAACTTTTGTCAATGTCGTTTAATTTCACTTTACTTTCAAGCCATATTAATAAAGAGGTGCCGTAAGCATAGGAAAATGGTTCTGACAGTTCAATCGCTTCATCAGCTGCTTTCTTTGCCTTCGTATAATCTTTTACTAAATACAGGCAGCGGGCATAATTAATTAAAACGCCTGGATAAAGTGTTGCTTTAAAGAACATTCTCGTATTTCTTAGAAGCGATTTGTAGACTGTTAAAGCCTCTGAGTAAAGGCTCAACCTCATATAGCTAATTCCGAGGATCATTTGGGAATGAACCTGACGTGTGAAATTAGATTCAGCCACATATACATCATATGCTTTTTTACTGAAAGTTAGAGCAGCTTCGTTATCATTAATTGAAGTATATAAGTGAGACAATATATAACTTGCTTCAGCTACCCACATACCACCGATTGGAAGGGGGTTATTTAAGAACTCATGAACTGCTTTTAACCCCTCTTCATACTTTTCATTCATTGAATGATAAAAACCTCTAAAAAACAGTAAAATATTCTTCTCAACAGGGTCAAACGTGTTTTTTATCTTCTGAATCATTTTTAAAGATTCCTGCACACCTTGATGATCCCAATGAAACAGACAGTATCTTAACTTATATAAATGATATAAATTCACATACTCGCTGGTTAAAATATAATCTTCTTTTTCAAGAAGCTCTTGGTATAATTGTTCAATTGACTCACGATCATGCATGCAAATCGCATGCATAAATGCTTCTAGCGTATCCCGAATCTCCCTCAAATCCCCGGTAATATCCTGAAGCTTCAACCCCAGCTTTGAAAGCAGCAGGTTCACAGTTTCCTCATTCGCCGTATACATATTCGTCTCAATTTTACTCAGGTGTGAAATGGAACAGATGCCTTCCGCCAGGTCAGTCTGAGTCAGACCCTTTTTAGTACGATAGTATTTAATAATTGATCCAATGTTCATGAATAACACCTCTATTTCTATCAAAACTGTGTTGGTTTGTAACATATATAATATTTGTAATGAAATAGTAATATTCCAATGATGAAAAATGTTGTAAAATGACTAGGAGTATATTTTTATATATGTATCTTTAGTATGATTTCATTATACATGAAAAAGGGGTGCCTCATTTGAAAAAATGGATTTATTCAGTTTCAGCCACTGCAGCAGTTGCATCTTTTTTCGGTCTTCACGCTGAGGAAGCTTCAGCAAACACTCATACGGTAAATGCTGGCGATTCTCTATGGAAGATTGCAAATAAGTATAACGTATCAGTCAGTCATATCAAACAACTGAATAATATTACTTCAGAGATCATCCACCCGAACCAGGTTCTGAAGGTAAGCGCTTCATCAGAAAGTGCCGAACAGGGCCAGTCACAGGCACCTTCTCAAGGCAGCAGTCAGGGCAGCGGCTCTACATATACAGTTAAATCCGGTGACACGCTTTCAAAGATTGCACTCAGCACAGGAACACCATTATCTGAATTAAAATCTTTGAACAGCATTCAGGGTCACCTCATTTATCCGGGGCAGGTTCTGAAAACGAAAGGTGGCGCAACACAGGGTTCTTCAAACAATGTGTCACAGCCATCAACAGGTTCAGGAAGCACTGCTACAAACGGAACATATACAGTAAAAGCAGGCGATACACTATCTCACATTGCATCAAATCATGGGATGAGCCTCGCAAAATTAATGGAAATTAACAAAATCTCCGGTCACCTGATCTTTGTTGGTCAAAAGCTTAGCGTTTCAGGAACTGTAAGTGGTGGAAGCGGAAATTCAGGTTCATCAGGCAGTGTCAATACAGGCGGCGGTTCATCTGACCAAAGCAGTTCATCGTCTACTTATACAGTAAGAGGCGGGGACACACTCGGTAAGATCGCGATCATGTACAAAATGTCTCTATCTCAGTTAAAAAGCATTAATGGACTCAGTTCTGACCTGATCAGAGTCGGACAGGTACTAAAGGTAAGCGGTGATGGAAGCTCTTCAGGCGGAGGCAGCTCGACAGGCGGCTCATCAGGCCCTGTTCAGACAGTCACACCACCATCCGGTACCAGTGCAAGTGTCTCAACACTACTGTCAGTCGCACAATCAATGATGGGCGTACCATACGTGTGGGGCGGATCTTCACCATCCGGCTTCGACTGCAGCGGATTCATTAACTATGTGTATAATCAGGCAGGCTATGGCATTTCGCGTACAAACGCAGAAGGGCAGCACGCACGCTCTCATTACGTAAGCACACCTCAACTGGGAGACCTGGTATTCTTCGAAAATACATACAAAGCGGGCATCTCGCACGTAGGTATTTACATCGGCAACAACCAGTTCATCCACGCAAACGACGGTGGCGTACAGATTACGAGTCTTAATAACTCTTACTGGAAATCAAAGTTCGAAAGCTTCAAGCGATTTTATAAGTAAACAAAAAAGCAGACTGCGCGTCTGCTTTTTTTGTTTGGGGTAAAAAAAGAGCGGAGGCAGGGTCTGTCCCTGTCTCCGCTCTCCGTCCGGTGACTAGCGAAGAGAGGGTCTGTCCCTGTCTCCACTCCTCGCCCGGTGGGCAGCGAAGAGAGGGTCTGTCCCTGTCCCTGTCTCCACTCCTCGCCCGGCGGCTAGCGAAGAGAGGGTCTGTCCCTGTCTCCACTCCTCGTCCGGTGGTTAGCGAAGAGAGGGTCTGTCCCTGTCTCCACTCCTCGTCCGGTGACTAGCGAAGGCAGGGTCTGTCCCTCCCTTCACTCAATCCAAACTAAAATACTGCAATAGCCCTTCAAAAACACCTTCTGCTGTCAGTTGTCGGTAGTAGCTGCTTCTGAGTTTGACTGCGTCGTCCGGGTTGTCCATGAATCCTACTTCGAGTAGGGCACTTGGGATTTTTGTTTCGCGGACGACGTGGTAGTTGCCTTCTGCGACGCGGCGGTAGCTTGTGCCGATTTTGTCGATGACTGCGTCCTGGACGTTAAGGGCGAGTCTTTGGCTGTTCGCTGCTTCGTAGCGGCTGTACCAGAATGTTTCGGTTCCTCGTGCTAATCCATTGAATGCGTTCGCATGGACGCTGAGGAATAATTCTCCGCCTGAGTTGTTGGCGATTGCTGCTCTTTCGTGTAGTTCAAGGAAGCGGTCTGTTGTGCGTGTCATGATAACATTGGCACCAGCGTTTTCAAGGATTCTCTGTGAGCGCAGTGAGATATCGAGTACGAGCTCTTTTTCGAGCATGCCGCCTGCGATTGCGCCTGAATCTTTACCGCCATGACCGGCATCTAGTACGATAGTTCTGCCTTCAAAGCTTCTGACATCGTCTTTATGGACATAGCCTGTTGTTGCACGGCCGTCTACATAGACAGTTGCCTGGAACCAACTGCCTGTGAATGTGCGATAGATTAAGCGTGAGCCGTAGCTGTATGATTTAAGCACGCCGCTGCTTTTAGAGGCGCTTGCGTATACGTTTGTTGATGATTTGTATGCTGCGCCTACGATTCTTTTTTGTTTGGCAATTGCGTTTTCTACGTGGTCTGCATGAATGTAACCAGTTGTCGGTCCACCATTTACATAGACAGTTGCACGGTACCAGTCTGAAGTGAATGTTTCGTATTGCAGTACCTGACCGGCAGCATAGCTTTTTAAGACGCCTGAGCCAGTTGAAGCCTCTGAATAGACGTTTGTTGGTGACATGACGCCGACTCCGGTCAGTGGAACGGGTGACTGGGTATAGCGTTCAACGTCGTTGCTGTGAATGTAGCCTGTATGGGCTGAGCC
This sequence comes from Jeotgalibacillus haloalkalitolerans, assembly GCF_034427455.1. Classification (NCBI taxonomy): domain Bacteria; kingdom Bacillati; phylum Bacillota; class Bacilli; order Caryophanales; family Caryophanaceae; genus Jeotgalibacillus; species Jeotgalibacillus haloalkalitolerans. Next base: position 740,390 of record NZ_JAXQNN010000001.1, read on the forward strand.
GTTGACATAGACGGTAGCCTCATACCAGTTAGCATTGTAATAACGATATTTTAAAATAGAACCTTTAGAATAGGTTTTTAGTGCACTGGATGATGTGCTTCTTTCCGAGTAGACAGCGGTTGGACTTTTTAGTGCAATACCGCTGATCAGAGGTGGCTTGTCGCCGACATCATTTGCATGGATATAGCCTGTCCGGGCTTTGCCGCCTACATAAACAGTTGCAGCGTACCAGTTACCAGAGTATGAGCGGTACTGCAGGGAGCTGCCGGCAGGGTATGATTTTAAAACTGATCCATTCTGATCCGTGCCCGAGTAAACGTTGGTCGGATCCTTTAAGCCATAACCTCTCAGGCTTTCAGATGTATCTGATAGCAGGTCAATATCATCTGCATGGATAAAACCGGCATGTGCTTCGCCGCCGATATAGACATTTGCACTGTACCAGCTGTCAGAGTAATATCTGAATTGAAGGGTTGATCCTTCACTATAAGACTTTAAGACTGTGCCTCTATCAGTTGCAGCATAGACATTTGTCGGTGATTTTAATGCGATTCCCTTGATAACGGGGTGTTCAGTCGCCACTGTACGGGAAGTCTGATTCTCTTCTTCGCCTTCTAACAGGACGTCATCCGCATGGATATAGCCAGTATGTGCCTGCCCGCTTAAATAGACGGTTGCTTTATACCAATTATCAGAATGGGATTTAAATTGCAAAGTAGATCCTTCACTGTAAGATTTGAGAATCTCGCCTCTTTCAGTTGCAACATATACGTGTGTTTTATTTTTGAGTGCAGTCCCTTTGATCACGGGCTCTTCTTTAATAGAAGTTACTGCGCTCATGCTCATCATTGAAGATTGTGCAGAGACTTCTGCATTTTCTTCATCAAGTACTTTATCTTCTTCTGTGCTTTCTTTTTCAATCATTGTTTCTTTGTCAGTTTCAGTATCCTGGTCGTTATTTTCAACTTCAGCCTCATCGACTGCCGGATCCTGTTCTTCAACTTCAGTCTCATCAACCGCTGGATCCAGTACTTCGACTGCGGTCTCAACGTCTTCTGCGGCTGTTTCTTCAGCTCCAGGAGCTTCTTCATTATGTATAGAAGGATCTGATGTAAGGCTTTCTTCGGCCTGTTCAGTGTCCTCTGCAATAATTTCAGTCTCTGCTTCTTCCTGTAGTTGTTCTTCGTACAGCTTCAGAAATTCAATAAAATCAGCTTTGTTTGCTTCCAGTGAAATGAGGGTATCTTTGTTAATTAACGGGTTTGAGTTTTCTTCAGCTGTCTGAAGGGCTGTTTCGTCCTCTGAAAGCAGAAACTCATTTGAGATCCACCCGGTTTTCCATTCGGCATTTTCTGGTGATGTACGAGTCACGGGAAATGTAATCAGCGTTTGATCCTGACCTTTTTCCAGCACTTTTACCCAAAAAGCACCATTGAATTCATATTCAATTTCATTTGCTTCAGAGGTGTTATTTTCATAGAGCGGCGGTGTCGAATCTTCGTTGTTCTGATGAACCAGAGCCAGTTCAATGACCTCTCCGGATCCATCCGACTCATTATCCTGTTCTGCAAATGTCTGCAGTGGAAATGCCTGCATCATCAACAGAAACATGATAACGAGTAGACTTACTTTCTTCATTTTATCCCTCCAGATTAAATTTAAAAAATTACACCAAATGACAACTTTTACAAACATGGTCTGACCAGACTATTATAAATAATATCGTCAGACAATATAATATATTAAAATAAATTAATATAAAAATGTATTAAATGACTTATTTTTATGTAAAATATGGGATTTATTAATTCTTTTAACTCCTCTTTCTGCTATTCTATGAAACGTTTTAAGAGAAGGGATGGGGAGATTTCATGCTGGATTTTGGCGTGAAATTTGTACGGAGGTCGTATGGTTCAGCCTTGATTAGACATTTTTCAATGAATATAATTTAAATGGTAAACTTCGTTAAATAAATGAAATATGAGATGAGACGAATCTGTATGATTCATTGTGCTAAAATAGACTAATGGATGAAATGCAGAAATTATAGATGAAGGGGAAATTCTTCAAATGGAAAGTAATACGAGTAGGGTTTTAAGAGTATCTAAGAGAGTTTTAAGAAAAAGAGCAGGAAAGCTGAAACAAAAAATGTTAAAATCTGCTAGAAGTGAGGTAGCAGCAACAAATCTCACATTAAAAGACGGGTTACTTACAATAGAAGGAACAGCAAAGTTTTTACATTATACAAATGAAGGTAAGAATCCGATTTCGCTGAGCCTTGCTGATGCTGAAAGCAAAAAGACAATAATCAGAGCTGAAGCGATAATAGATACTGTAATGGGTCACATATTGCCTGTAAAAAAATCAACATTTTCAGCAAGCTTTAATTTGAAAAAATATAACGAAAATGGTGAGTTGAATGGTAGAAAACTTGATGTGTTCCTCCATTTTAAGGGTTTCGTGAACAGAACATACAGGTTATATATACCAGTCAAGAAGCTTTCAAACGGTTTTATGAATGATTACAATCGTGACAATCAAGCAATTTATTATCCGTATAGAACTTCTTATGGGAATTTAAGTATTCTTATATTGTCGAATAATGATCAGGAACGATTAAAAACGATACCCAATTTACTGACAGGATATCAAATGAATAATGGAGAGCTGAGTCTTAGCGGATGGTTTGACTCAGATTTTCTAAGCTTTTTTGATTTAAATCCTGAAGACCTTTCATTAGTGGTGAAAAGAAGAGGTTCAGCTAATAATTGGGAGTCTGAAATAAATGTAACAGGAGAACATTGGAAAGCTAAAGTAAACATTTATGATATTAATTTCTCTAAAGGCGTTTGGGATTTTTATCTCAGTCTTAAAAAAGGCCATATGCTGTTACATCGGATAAGGCTCTCTAATAATGAAGTTTTCAATGAAAACAGAACATTTTATGTGCCTGCAGAAAAGGAATCCTTAAAAGGTGTTTGTTATAGAACAAAACAGAATGGCTTTTCAGTTAATATACAAGCTACAATGATTCGTGCTACTTCTCTTGAAATTGAAAATTTAAATGGAGACATTCAGTTCCGAACAAATTTTTCGAAGAGTGGCCTGAACCTATCAGAAGATCAAACATTAAAAGCGTTGACTTTAACATTTATACAGAGAGATACAAACCAAGAGGTCAGTTTTCCTCTAAATTATGAACTAAACCAGTTAAGTACACATGTACAGACTGCCTGTTCGTTTAAATATAATGACATTTTAGATGAATTTGGTATCACCAAAAAAATCTGGGATGCATATCTGGATGTGGAAACAAATACCGACAGGCTCCGTATGAGAATTAAAGCTCGTAGTAGAATAATGTCCCAAACTTCTAAGCAGAACTATTTTAAAGATCAATCTATGTACTCAATGTATTTTTATCAGACGATCTATAAGCGTTTGTCACTGGTATACTCTTTAGTTCCTTTAAGAAGAACTGTCAGTGACTACCGGTTTGACAAGCTTAATCTTATTCTACAGGGAAAAGCTTATATCGATTCATCTGAATTTGAGAATGATTCGGCAACAATCCTAAATATTGTGGCAAAAAACAGAGTGACAGAAGAGGAAATTTTTGTTCCATGTAAAAAACTCAATTCAGGCGTATTAAAACGCGTGTTAGGCAAGGCGCAGGCAAAAGGAATAAATTTTGAGGTGGAAATTTCACTCATTGAACTTCAGGGATTAATTGATACTGCGAAAGATATCATTGATTTTTATATTGAAGCTTCAACAGAAAAAGTCACTCGCCGAGAGAAAATCGGACTGAAAAAATATCGATATTATAAAGATGATGTTCTTGCTGCCACTGAATTACCTTCGAAATATGAAGGCGTGGATATCAGTTATTGTTTGACAATTACGCCAAGGGGTAATCTAAAGATTGAAACATTCAAATTAGAGAAGCGTTTTAAGGAAAGTCTGCTGAGTGTCAAAGGGGAAGAAGAGATCTGGCTGATCGGTGAACGTCCGGATACAGCACAGGATACGGGCTATCACTTTTTCCGCTACTGCCGCCGAAATTTCCCGGACCAGCCGGTGTATTATGCGATCAATGGTGACTCAAAGGATTTGAAGAACATCGAGCATTTAGGAAATGTCCTGATTGCCGGGACACCGGAGCACTTTGAGATTGCTTCAAAAGCAAAGGTGCTGATCGGATCGCACGACTTTGACTACTTCCTGCCATTCAAGGGGATTCAGTCACCGGGGTATAAGGATACAGTCAAGGTATTCCTTCAGCACGGCGTCCTGGGCCGTAAAAAAGTGGAGTACAATAAAAAGTTTTATAAATATCCATTTGATATTTTCTGCGTCAGCTCAACTGATGAAAAGCATATGGTGATGGATCAGCAGGGCTATACGGATCAGGATGTCAGGGTAACCGGACTTTCGAGATTTGATCAGCTGCTGCAGGATCATAATCCTAAAAGAGAGATTCTGCTGATCCCGACCTGGAGAGAGTGGCTGAATACGACTGACGCTCTTTTAGAGTCAGAGTACTTAAAGCGGTATACAGGATTTCTCAAAAATCCGAGGCTGCTTGAGCTGTTAAAGAAGCATAATCTTAAATTAAATTTCTATCCTCACTACCGCATGCAGCAGTTTTTCGATGAATTTGGCACGGATTTTGACCCGTCGATTAACCTGATCAAGCTTGGGGAGAAAAATGTGCAGGATCTGCTGAAGGATAATGCGCTGATGATCACTGACTTTTCAAGTGTGTCATTTGATTTTACTTACTTAAGTAAACCGGTTATTTTCTATCATTTTGACCGGGACTCATTCTTTAAAGGCGGCATCATGAGACCATTTGATGAAACGTTCCTCGGGGATGTGGCTTCAGAAGAGGATCAAATGATCAGCTATATTGAAAAGAGCATTGAAAATAACTTCGCTGAAAAAGAAGATGTAAAGGATAAAAAAGGCATGATTTTCGACTACGTTGATCAGCATAACTGTGAGCGGATCTACAGCGAAATTCAGCGGGCAATCAAGGAAAAAGCCAAAGCATAATTGAAAGGGGCCGGACACGCTGTTGAAAAGGCCCCTCCGCTTTGCGCCAGTCAATACTGTAAAAGGAGCGTTAACAATGGATGATAACAAAAAAGTTGTACTGACCTATGGAACATATGATTTATTGCATTGGGGACATATTAATCTGCTGAAGCGTGCGCGCGAGCTTGGCGATACGCTGATCGTTGCATTATCAACAGATGAATTTAACCAGAAAAAGCACAAGGATGCGTATCATTCATATGAACACCGCAAGCTGATCCTTGAGTCGATCCGCTATGTAGATAAAGTAATCCCTGAAGACAACTGGGAGCAGAAGGTCAATGATGTGATTGAGAATAAAGTAGATATCTTTGTGATGGGTGATGACTGGAAGGGTGAGTTTGATTTCCTCGCTGAATATTGTGATGTCGTATACCTTGACCGCACAACCGGTATCTCTACTACAAAAATTAAAAAGGACTTGCTGGGTGGCAGCAGATAACAAATGATGAGCGACGCAATCAAGTCCATTTATTTAGTAATCATTTATCTCCTCTTTTCATTTTATAAGCTGCGCCCTTTACAAAAGAGTGCCGTATTTTATGCAAGCTTTGAACAGAACACAATCTATATTCTTGATGAGCTGCTCAGAAGAAATCCCGATATCAGGGTTACAGTGATCTGTAAGGATTCCATCCGTGATAAGTTCAATCATTATCCTGAGGAGTCAATTACACTGCTGTCACTGAACCGGCAGACTGATCTCCTCAGGAGAATGTATCATACGGCAGTATCAAAGGTCGTAATTGTAGATAATTATTATGCAGAGCTGTCTGCCATGAACTTTAAAAAGGGTGTTGAATGCATTCAGATCTGGCATGCCAATGGTGCGATCAAAAGCTTTGGCCTTGAAGACAGAGGTAACATTGACAGAACGCAGGTCGCGATCCGCAGGTTCAAAAGTGTCTACAAACACTTCACGAAGATTGTTGTCGGTTCTGATGAGATGGCAGAGGTGTTTAAAAGAGCATTTGGTGCAGCAGATGAAGTCTTTTTAAAAACAGGCGTACCAAGAACCGATTTGTTTTTTGATACACCCGTGTTAAAATCTCATAGACGTGAGTTCTTCAGGAAATATCCGACGCTGGAAGGTAAAAAGCTGGTTCTCTATACGCCAACCTTCAGGGATGCTGATGATCACAGATATGATATTGATTTTGTCTCGATTCAGCAGCAGTTAGGGCAGGATTATGCCTTTATCATTAAAATGCACCCTGCTACTAAGCAGATATTGAATATACCGGATGATCCTGACAGTATTTTTATTACGGTGGACCGGACATTCGAAGTGAATGAGCTGCTGCCGGTTGCGGATGTGCTCATCACAGATTATTCATCTATTCCATTTGAATTTTGTCTGCTGGAAAAGCCGATGATCTTTTTTGCATATGATCTGGAGGAATATATTCAGGACAGAGGAATCTGGAGCGACTACGCGGAATTTGTGCCGGGACCGGTTGTAAAGACGACTGACGCACTTGTCAGAGAAATACAGTCTTCTCATGGAAAGCCCGTAGATCCTTCCTATCAGACATTTTGTGAAAAGTGGAACAAATACTCTTCAGGTGAAGCCGGCAGTAAGCTTGCAGACTATATCCTGAACAAAATATAGTGAAATCTTCACGCAGCGGAGGAAATTATGATATACAGGTTATTTAGAAAAGTGGCAGGAAAGGTCTATGGAAATGTCATTAAACGGCTGTTTTCTGTGCTTGGCAAATTGCCGAAGAAGAAAAATGTGATCATTTTTGAAAGCTTCCATGGAAAGCAGTACAGCTGTAATCCAAGGGCAATCTATGAATATATGAAAGACAACCGGCCTGGCTATGTGATGTACTGGAGCGTTGATACGAAAGGGATGAAGGTTTTCGAGTCACGCGACGTGAATGTGCTAAAGAAGTTTTCCCCTAAATGGGTATACATGATGGCCCGTGCAAAATACTGGGTGATCAATACGCGTGTGCCGGTGTGGATGCAGAAGCCGAAAAAGACGGTATACCTGCAGACATGGCACGGAACACCGCTGAAAAAGCTCGGGATTGATATTGATGACGTGCAGATGCCCGGCACAACGACTGAAAAGTACAGAAAAAACTTTTTGAAGGAAGCAGCGCAGTGGTCTTACCTGATTGCGCCTAATCAGTATTCAGCTGATATTTTCAGAAAGGCATTCGGCTTTTCAGGAAAGATGCTCAACTCAGGCTACCCGAGAAATGATATTTTACACAATGAAAATAATGAAGCAGTGATCAATCAGCTGAAGGATAAGCTCGGCATTGACCGAGAGAAAAAAGTGATTTTATATGCGCCTACCTGGAGAGATGATGAATATTTCGAGGTGGGAAAATATAAATTTTCATTAAAGCTTGATCTTGCTAAGATGCAGGAAGCGCTTGGTGATGAATATGTCATCCTGTTAAGAATGCACTATTTGATTGCTCAGCACCTTAACATTGCAGATTATGAAGGTTTTGCTTATAATGTATCAGGTTATGCAGATATCCGGGACCTGTATTTAGTGTCTGATCTGCTCATCACAGATTATTCATCTGTCTTTTTTGATTATGCAAACTTAAAGCGTCCAATGATCTTTTTTGTCTATGATATTGATAAATACCGTGATGATTTAAGAGGATTTTATATTGATTTTGAGCAGGAAGCACCTGGTCCGCTTGTAAAAGATAACGATGCGTTACTTGAAGCAATCCGCAATGCTGACAGCACGGATGAAATAGATGAAGCCTTCTACCGGAAGTTCTGTGCCTGGGAAAATGGGCGTGCCAGCGAGCGGGTTGTAGCAGCTGTGTTTGATGAGCAATCAAATTCTATAAGAAAGTGATAGGATGATTACATGAAAGCGTTATGGACTGTCATAAAAGAACAAATCGATAACTTTTATCTGATTCAAAGACTCGGTTTGTTTGAAATTAAAAGTACAAATAACAATAACTACTTAGGTTTTGCCTGGGAGCTGATTAATCCGGGGATTCAATTACTCGTTTTCTGGTTTGTATTCGGTTATGGAATCCGAGAGAATGAAGGCGTCGATGGCGTTCCTTTTTTCTTATGGCTGTTTGCCGGGTTGTTAATCTGGTTTTTTGTTCAGCCTTCGATTCTGCATGGTTCAAAATCGATCTATACAAGAATTAAAATGATCGCAAAAATGAGCTTTCCAACCAGTGCGATTCCAAGCTTTGTGATGATGTCAAAGTTTTACCCGCATTTGGCGCTGCTGGCAATCGCGGTCGTGATCTTTCAATTTTCCGGTTTTCCAATCTCGGTTTATTATTTGCAGATTCCGTATTTTATGTTTGCAACGATTGTATTTGTCTTTGCGATTAACTTAATTACTTCAACACTTGCGACGATTATCCGTGATGTGCAGATGATTGTACAGGCTGTACTCAGAATGCTGATCTACGTGTCACCAATTCTATGGGTATCATTCCGTCTGCCGGAATTCGTCCAGGTCATTATGAAAATCAACCCGTTATACTATCTGATTGAGGGCTACAGAGCAGCATTCTTTTATCAGAACTGGTATTTCATTGAGCAGTGGGAGTACACGCTCGGATTCTGGACAGGTATGTTTGTCTTACTATTGATCGGCTCAATGATTCATGTGAAATTCAGAAATCAGTTAATTGATTTCTTATAATTAGGATGTGCCTTATGGAAAAATCAATCATTGTTAATAATGTTGCGAAAAGATATAAGTTATATCAGAAGCCGTCTGAGAAAATACTGGACCTGCTACTGCCAAAAAGCTACGGGGAGGAGTTCTTTGCGCTCCGCGGTGTAAGCTTTGAAGCGGAAAAGGGTGATGTAATCGGATTTATCGGGGTAAACGGCTCAGGGAAGTCAACGCTCTCCAATATTCTTGCGGGGATTGTGCCGCCAACGTATGGAGACGTTACGATAAATGGACAGACTGCGCTGATTGCTGTGCAGTCTGGACTGGATAATAACCTGACCGGGCGCGATAACATTGAGCTGAAATGTCTAATGCTTGGTTTTACCAAGGAGCAGATCAAGGAGCTTGAGCCTGAGATTATTGATTTTGCTGACCTTGGGAAGTTTATTGATCAGCCGGTGAAGAGCTATTCGAGCGGGATGAAGTCACGTCTTGGATTTGCGATCTCTGTCACGATTGATCCTGATATCCTGGTAATTGATGAGGCCCTGTCAGTAGGGGATAAGTCATTCGCTGAAAAGTGTCTGGATAAAATGAATGAATTCAAAGCCCGTGGAAAAACAATCTTTTTTGTCAGCCACTCAGTTGGTCAGATGAAAAGGTTCTGTGATAAAGCGCTATGGCTTGAGTTCGGTAAAGCAAAGGAATTTGGTCCGATTGAAGAAGTAATGCCAAAATATGAAAAGTTCCTTGAGGAATATAAATCAATGTCCAAGAAGGAACAGAAGACGTTCAGACAAAAAGGTGCTGAATTGCAAAGTGCATATGAGCCAATCACATGATTGTTTTTTAAGACATATAGAAGCACCCTGAATGCTTAACCATTCAGGGTGCTTTTTTCTGGATTATTTTCTTTCAATTAGATACGTTTCATTTGAAGTTCCACTGCTAATCCAGCCAGTTCCACCATTAAATCGAATCTGGTACCATTCGTTGTTTTTCACAAATTCACCACTACGAGTGATACCAATTAGAAGCTGACCTTTTGTCACGCTGCCGATGATGTTGTCATTGTTACTGGTATTTGTGCTTGAACGTACTCTTAGTGAATCTGTTACCACTTCAAGTACATTACTCACAGTAACATAGCCTGCTGATACCCAACCGGTCTGGCCATTATACTTTACCTGATACCAGCCAAGTCCATTCTCGCCAACTATATCGATTACAGTATCACGAGGGATATTTGCAAGAATTTTACTATTTGTAGTAGATGGCTTATCACGGAAGTTCAGGTTATCAGTGACTGTGCCTTTTGCCCCGGCAGGGAATGGATAGAATTCCTGTGGTGGTCCTGGTAATGGATCTGGCGTGCCGGAAATGTTTGGTACATCAAAAATTAATGTATAATCACTTAGATCCTTATACATATTTTGGATTCTTGTCGTCTGGGATAATGCCCAGCTGACATGTGTGGCGTATTGGTGCGTTGCAGGATTTTCAGGATTCCACTTCATTTTGTAGAGTGTGTCCTGGCCTGCAGAGATATAGCCACTTGAAATAAATCTTGCGCCTCCAATAATAGCTTGTTCAGGTGTAAACCACCCCTCATTATAAGCCCGCTTTGAGCCCTCAGCAACAGCAGCTCCATCAATTGCACCAATTCCAAACATATTGTATACGGTTTGTCCGTTGTACTCTACACCTTGTGCGAGAGGGGAAGTACCATTACCTGTCTCATGGAGAGCGTGAGAAATCAGGTACAACTCATTCACACCGTGCGTTTTGGAAGCTTGAATAAACGTGCTGCCCAAGCCTTCAAGTATCCCCTTGCCATTCAATACTTTTGAATTTAATTCAGAAGCAGTGGTTCCGGCAGGTTCAGATAGCACAAGAAACTGAAAATAAGAAGGGTCATTACGGTCAGCAAAGTTTGCAGGGTTCATATAATAGGATACAAGGTTTCTTGAAGCATCATAAAGTCCCTGACCATCAGCTTTCGGCATTCCTTGGCTCATTTGCAGATCAAGCATCGTGTTGAATGAAGTTGAATAATTAGTTTTATTAATAATCTCTTTAGAAGTATTCACATGAGTTTTGTGAATATATCCTGTTTTTCTTGATCCATTCACATAGACACTAGCTTCATACCAATTCTCTGAAAAAGTTTTGAATTTTAAAAGTGAATATTTGGAATAACTCTTTAACACGCCTGATCTTAAAGATGGACTCGCATAAACACTTGTGGGTTCAAAGTTTGCCCGTCCTTCTATAGCAGTTTGATTTTCAACTGCTATTTCAATATCACTCGTGTGAATATAACCTGTTCTTGCTTTTCCACTCACATAGACCGTAGCCTTATACCAGTTTTGGGAAAATGAGCTGAACTGAAGAACAGTGCCAGGTGGATAAGACTTTCTGATATCAGACGAGCTTGAAGCAAGTGAGTATACATTCGTCGGATTCTTTAAAGAAATCCCCTGTAGTGAGTTAGACACTTCATTGATATTTTCGACATCTGATTTATGGATATAAACCAAATGAGGCTGCCCGCTCAGGTAAATCTTAGCCTGATACCAATCAGCTGAATATGTTGTATAAGAGAGAATTGTTCCCTGAGCATAACTCTTCTTTGCCGGAGAGTTTTTATCAGCTGTTGTATACACATTGGTCGGGGCATTTAAGGCAATCCCTTTTAACGGACTTAATGAATCAGTTTTTAATTCAACGTCCGCAGCATTTATATACCCGATTCGCGCAATTCCATTCACGTAAACCTTGGCAATATAGAACTGGTCAGAATAATCACGGAAAGAAAGGATGGTTCCCTGACTATAACTTTTCCAGACACCTGAACCTGTGCTTGCAGATTGATAGACATTTGTATTCGGCTTAAGTGCTACACCTTCAAGTGCTTCAGCTTCCGGCTGCTGTGAATCTGAAATATCATTCGCGTTAATGAAACCGCTTCTGGCTTTTCCGTTCACATAAACCGTAGCCTCATACCAATTTTCTGAGTATTGAGTGTAGACTAGTCTGCTTCCAAAAGGATATTGCTTTAATACGCCTGAGTCTCTGGAAACATTTGAAAATACATTCGTAACCAGCTTTGAAGCGTATCCGCTGTCTCTTACAGGATTTGATACCAAAGTATCTACATCATTCACATGAATAAATCCTGAGCGTGCACGACCGTTCACATAAACCGTAGCGCTGTACCATTCAGATGACAGTGTACGATAGACGAGCTCACTACCTCTTGGATAGCTCTTCAGCACTGCAGACGATCTGCTTTGGTCAGAATAAACATTAACAGTCGCTGCAACTCCCACACCTCTCAACGTTTCTTCAACTGCAGCTGCCTGGAAAGTGCGTGCCATTGAAAAAGTTGAAGGCTGCTCAGTGATTTCTTCAGCTTCTTCTGTTTTTTCTTCTGTTACAGTTGCTTCATCAGTGCTTTCTTCAGTTTCTAAAGCTTCTTCTTCAACAGCTTTTTCCTCTGAAGGGACCGCTTCTTCAATAATTACTTCTTCTGACTCAGCAGGGGCTTCTGCCTCATCCTCAGTTAGCGCAGGCTCTTCAAGCTTGCGTTCTTCAAGTAATTGAAGTGACTCTTCTTCTGTGAACAAAAGCTCAGCATCAACATAACCTGTAAAAACTTCTTCAGTTTCAGCGTCAGTATACGCGACAAGTATGTAGGAAGGTTCTTCACTTTCCAGTTCAGTTGTCACTTCAGCCGAAGCTTCTTCTGATTCAGTTGGTTCAGCTGCAACTTCTTCAACTGTTTCTTCTGTTACTTCAGTAGAAGTCTCTTCAACAGCTTCCTCAGATACTGCCTCATCCTCAGATGCTTCAGTAGCCGGTTCTTCTGTTACCTCGTCTTCAGTAGCAGTCTGCTCATCAGCTTCTGTGCTTTCAATATTTTCAGAGACGGGCGTCTCAGCTTCTTCAGTGACTTCTGTAACTAATTCAACTGCTGTACCATCTGTAAGTGTCAGTACCACTTCACTGTCGGGATTTTCTGATTCCAGCAGGTCAATCTCAGATGATGCATCTTCACCATGAATGAATCTGATTTCTTTTTCCTGCTCTTCAGGTACCAGTTCTTCCTGCGCGTAACTGATAGATGGGAAAAGTTGCAGAATCATGGCGAATAACATGATAAAAACCGGAATTGATTTAACCTTCTTCAATCCTTACACCTCATTTTTAAATAGTAAACTGTACTCATGAACCTCCTCCAGCATTGATAACCATGACAAAACTAACAGTTAATTCCTGCAATTAAGTGTGAAAATAATTGCATTTTCATTATAGTATAATAAAAAATAGATGTGAAGTCTTAAAAATAGTGCTTTCTAAGAGTGTAAACTAGTTAAATATACACATTTAAAGCCGATATATATACAAAATCATACATTTAAAGAAATAAGAGGTCTGATTATTCGACCGGAAAAAATGATTTTTAGGTAAAAAGATGTGTTTTTTAGATTTACTGTAACTCATCCAATTTTTTGTTCACTAAGTAAATATAGTGTAAGGAAATAATTAATTGTAAATGAGGATGTATCTTTGTAAAGGAGAGTAAATAGAGGGACGTACGGAGCAAGGAGATGCGGATATTAAAAAGAACTGAAGCCAGGCCTCAGTCCTTTCAACAGCTATGATCTTCTGAGTATCCTCACAGCAATAACATTCATTAAAAACAATGGAAGTGCCATCATGCGTCCAATACGTTTAGGCTGCGTTACAAGTCTGTAGAACCACTCCAGGTTCAGCCTGATAAAAATGCCCGGTGCACGTTTTGTTTCACCTGACAGCACATCAAAGCTCCCGCCAACGCCCATTGCGATTGTGTGAGGGAAGAGGTGTCTGTACGTGTTGATCCATTGCTCCTGTCTAGGGAAGCCTGTTCCAACAAATACAAAGTCAGCTTCTGTATTCTTTACACGTTCAGCGACCTGTTCAGGATATGAATGATAGCCGTCTTCATATCCTGCAATGATCAGCTGAGGATATTGCTTCTTCAGATTAGCCACAGCCTTTTGAATGACTTCAGGCTTTGCACCGTATAAAAAGACAGACTTTTGCTGATCAGCAGCAATTCTTAGGAAATCGTGCAGGAGATCGAAGCCTGCGATTCTTTCAGGGAGCGGCTGACCGAGAATTTTTGATGCGTAGATGATCCCGATGCCGTCCGGTACCACGCAGTCTGCGCTGTGAACGATCTTTTTATATGCAGGATCCCGGTCAGCATGCATGACGATTTCCGGATTGGCGGTAATGATAAATGCCTGTTTCTTCTTATCGATATGTTCTTCCTTTATATAGGTAAGGAGTCGTTTATTTGTCGTTTTGATGAACGGAATGTTAAGGATATTAATCTTATTTAATGAGTTCAAGCCTGTCACCTCTGCGTTTAGTAGGGTTGTCAATGTTTGTAAAGGGTTTATGAAGGGAATGTAAACACTATAATTGAATGATTGCTATTTCGTAAAGGATTAGCTATACTTTGATGAGAATATTAATTTAATGTAAAGACTGAGGTGATCAAGATGCTTTTATTTGCACTGGTGACATCCTTTATCTTTGCTATGTTGATCACTCCTGCGGTTATTAAAGCCGCGCATTCACTAGGAGCTGTTGACCAGCCAAATGCCCGGAAAGTGCATTTAAAAGAGATGCCACGTCTTGGCGGTCTATCAATATATCTGGCATTTATAATAGGTGTTGCAATTGTTCAGTTAACACAGCCACTTGACTTTGATTTATATATTATCATAGCGGGCGCAACCATAATCCTGCTCACTGGTATTTTAGATGATATACACGAAATTACACCGCTGATGAAGCTCAGCGGACAGATTGCGGCAGCACTGCTGATTGCGCTTGGCGGGATCCAGCTTGAATTTATTAACCTTCCATTCGGAGGCACATTTGAATTTGGTCTGATGAGTATACCGCTGACAGTCTTCTGGATTGTCGCAATTACAAACTCCATCAACCTGATTGATGGTCTGGATGGACTGGCTTCCGGTGTTTCTGCCATTGCACTTGCAACAATCGGCTTTATGGCCGTGCTGATGGGGAATACGCTTGTTATGGTCATCGCATTCATCCTTGTCGCAGGGATTCTTGGATTTATGCGCTATAACTTCTTCCCGGCAAAGATCTTTATGGGAGATTCAGGGGCATTATTCCTTGGATTCATGATCTCAATTCTTGCCTTACAGGGGTTCAAAAACATTACAGTGATTTCGTTAATCATTCCGCTGATTATCCTTGGTGTACCGCTATCAGACACATTCTTTGCGATTATCAGACGGAGATTCAATAAAGCAAAAATCTCGCAGGCAGATAAATCACACCTGCATCACTGCTTAATCAATCTTGGATTCACACACAGACAGACTGTGCTGTTAATCTACTCAATGGCTGCACTATTCGGAGTCTTTGCGATTATCTTCTCAATGTCAACGATTTGGGGAGCCATTATCGTCGGACTACTGCTGTTTGTATCCATTGAAATCGCAGTTGAAATGATCGGACTCGTAGACAAAAGCTACCGTCCGCTGCTGAACTTCCTACGGATTGCAGAGAAGCAGCAGAATAAATCATAAATACAAAATTAAAAGCTGCCGGTGCAAAACCGGCAGCTTTTTTCATTCGAAAGTTTATTTGACTGTTGATCGTGTTAAGTACATGAGCCTCTCAAAACAGTCAGTGATTATTACATATAAAGTGCAACGGAGCGTAAGGCGGTGATTCCGGGACGAATAGAGGGAAGCTGAGACCCCACAGCCGAAGGCGAGGAGGCTCAGCAACCTCCGTCCGGAAAGCGTCCGCCTGAAGCGCAGTGTAACGATTAAAGATATAAAAAGACCCCGAAGCACCATCGCTCCGGGATCCTCTAAACACCTTATGATGAACTCAAAGCCAATTCCGCCTTCAACTGTTCCTGCACCTCAGCAATCTTCTCATCCGGCACAACATAATAATAAATATCATTGATATACTGTCCGCTTCCGCCATCAAGTGTCGTCTGCTGTACACTGCCTGCAGCTGAACGGTACTTGGACTGAATATCAACAAGCTGATTAAAAGTCAGGTTTGTCTTTACATTAGAACCAAGCGCCTGAAAGATATCCTGGAAGTTCATCAGGGAGTTCACGCTTGCACCTTCACGGATAATCCCCTGGATGACCTGACGCTGGCGTTCCTGACGGCCGAAGTCGCCGTTTGGATCTTCATAACGCATTCTTGCGTAAGCGAGTGCTTCGTCACCGTTCAGTGAGAGCTCACCAAGTGGATAGCTGTAACCGCCAGCTTCAAATTCAAGTCCGTTATTTACTGTGACACCATCAACAGCATCCACAATATCCTTAAAGCCTTCCATATTTACTTTTACATAATAATCAATCGGAATATCAAGCATATTTTCTACTGTAGACATTGCAAGCTCTGTACCGCCGAAGGCATAGGCATGGTTGATCTTATCCATTCCGCGTCCTTCAATATTTGTATAAGTATCACGCGGGATGCTGAGCAGCTTTGTTTCTTCTGTCTGCGGGTTCACGGTCATCACGATCATTGTATCTGATCTTCCTGAGTCGCCTTCACGCTCGTCTACCCCAAGCAGCAGGACAGAGAATGGATCTCTTTCTTCAAATCGGACTTCCTCCATACGTTTCTCTGATACTTCGCGGTCAATCGGCTCGTGCATTTCATTTGTTGCACTTGTCAGCGATTGGAATACAATGGCGCCATAGGCAATCGCGCTTAAAAATAACAGCCCGAGGATGATCAGCGACCACTTCAGTACCGGTCTTTTCTTTTTTCTCTTACGTTTTACTCTTTCCATGTAATAGCCCCACTTTATGTTTATTGTTGATTAAAAAAGTATGCTGACAGTGTCTCGCCCCATAATGCATTCGCTTCACTTGTCGGATCATTATCCTCTGTTAAATAGTTTTCCAGATCAGACGGCCATTCGTCCCAGTGGTCAATGTAAGTAATAGATGTACCGTCAAATCGTTCGCTGATCACTTCTACTTCGTCATTGTAATAGGAGGCGCCGGCAATCGGCTGTGATGGCATGGCAAATACTGATGCATCCATCGCTTCCAGCTCACTGATGATCTGATCCATAAAGTACTCCTGGTCATCAATCGACCAATAACCATTGTCATAAATCGTCGGCAGTTCAAACAGAATGATATCTGCATTTACAAATCTGTCATCTTGAGCCATTTCATCTGCCCAATAGTCTGACGTTTCTTCATAGCTGAAGGTTTCAATTGATGAATTGTTCAGCACTTCTGAAAATCGTTCCTCCAAAATACCGGTCCAGGCTGGTGATTCCAGTGCTGCTGAGTCAGTTGATACGAGTGTAATAGAAAGTGAATCTCCATTTGCTTCGGCGGATTTAACCTTTTCCAGAAATTCAGCAGGTAAGTCAGTGTTAAATGGCAGATCCGAACCTTCCTCCGCAGTCGCTGTTTCTTCTTCAGCTTCTGATTCTTCCTGCACTGCACTTTGTGCCTCTGTCGTCAGCACCGGACTCTTCTCATGAACAGCCTTCAGCTGACCCTGCCAGGACTGATAGCCGAAAAATAATCCGCCGGCAGTGGCGATAACAAGTAAAAAGAATAATAATTTCTTCATCCAAACGGCTCCTTTAAACAATTGCTTCATCTAATCGATTAGACCTGATTGTCATCAGAAAAATGAGACATACATCCCCCTATCCGAACTGAAAAAGCAGAATAATAAGTCATATATATTCATTATTATAGTAAACTCCCGGGTCAAATAATAGATAAGAAATGAAAAATCCCGAAAAAATTGACAATTCCTGCTGAACTCTGAAAAAGGTATGCTATAATCAAATAGTTATTTTTATTTGACAGGAGGCACCACTTGATGGAAGAAACAATTAGTCTGAAAGAATTATTTACCGTATTGAAAAAACGGTTCATGTTGATCGTCTCATTCGCAGTCATTGCCGTCTTATTAGCAGGACTTTACTCCTTTTTAATCGTGACGCCGATGTATCAGTCAACGACACAGCTGCTTGTGAATCAGGAACAGACAGAAGCTGCGAATGTACAGGTGTCTGATATACAGGCCAACCTTCAGTTAATTAATACATATAGCGGCATTATTAAGAGTCCGGCTATTTTAGAGCAGGTTTCAACACAATTAGACAATGAATTAACAGTTGCTCAGCTGAACAGTAAAATTACAGTTGCAAATGAACAAAATTCACAGCTTGTGAACGTAACAATAGAAGATGAAGATCCATATAAAGCAGCAGAAATTGCTAATCTTACAGCTGAAGTATTTCAGACTGAAATTGTTGAGCTAATGAATGTAAATAACGTGAATATCCTGTCTCCGGCAGTAGTATCAGATAACCAGAGTCCGGTCAGCCCGCAGCCATTTTTAAATATGGCGATTGCATTAGTTGTCGGCTTAATGATTGGAGTAGGGCTATCATTCTTACTTGAATATCTTGATAACTCTGTGAAGACAGAAGAAGATATTGAAAAAGTATTGGATCTCCCATTACTTGGTGTCATTAACACAATGGACAACAAAGATGTGCCAAATCAATTACACCTTCAGAAGAAGTCAGTAGGTTCAAGGAGTGAGCAGTATGGCAGCTAAGAAAAACAAAGGCTCTAATCAGCATATGAGAAATCTGATTGCACATGCCAATCCGAAAGCGGTTGCGGCAGAGCAGTACAGAACGATCAGAACGAATATACAATTTTCAGCAGTTGATCAGGAAATCCAGACGATTGTTGTAACGTCTTCCGGAGCGGGTGAAGGGAAGTCGACAACTGCCGCAAACATGGCAATTGTTTTCGCCCAGGCAGGTAAGCGGACGCTACTCGTTGACGCTGATATGAGAAAGCCCACTGTACACTATACATTCAGCCTGATTAATTCAAGAGGATTATCAAATATCCTGACGAGACAAAACAGACTTGAAGAAGTAGTAGAGGAGTCTGGGATTGAAAAGCTGCAGGTGCTTACTTCAGGTATCATTCCTCCGAACCCTTCTGAACTGCTTGATTCCCGTTCAATGGATCAGTTTATACAACAGGCAAGAGAATCATATGATGTCGTTATTTTTGATGCGCCGCCAGTTCTTGCTGTGACGGATGCGCAGGTGCTTGCAAGCCGCTGTGACGGAACAATTCTTGTCGTGCGTTCGCGTGTAGCAGATAAAGAAAAAGCTGTGAAAGCGAAAGAGCAGCTGCTGGCTGTGAAAACTAAAATTCTCGGTGTGATCTTAAATGATAAAAAAGTCGAAGCCGGTGACGATTATTATTACTATTACGGAGAATAAGAGGTGAGGATCAATGATTGATATTCACTGTCATATCCTTCCGGGACTGGATGATGGTGCGCAGACGATAGAGGATGCATTAACAATGGCTGATCAGGCGATTGAAAATGGCATCACAGATATTATCGCAACACCGCACCATCAGACACGCCGTTTTCATAATGAGTCACATATAGTAAAACGTGCCGTTCATGAACTTAATCGAAAGCTTGCTGAAACCGGACGTTCTTTGAAGATTCATCCCGGTCAGGAAATCAGAATGTACGGTGAACTGATTGAAGATCTGCGCAGCGGGACAAGTATTGCACTTGGGAAAAATCAAAATCCATATGTGCTGGTAGAATTTCCATCCAGTCAGATTCCGGTTTTTGCCCAGCGTGTCTTATACGACCTTCAGGTGGAGGGGTATCGTCCGATTATTGCCCATCCTGAGCGTAACAGTATGATTGTGGAAAAGCCTGAAAGATTACTTGAGTTAGTCCAGCAGGGGGTACTGACACAATTGACGGCGACAAGTGTTGCCGGGGAGTTTAATAAAAAAGTCCAGAAATTTTCTCTTCAGCTGATTGAGTCGAATCAGGCTCACTTTATCGCGTCAGATGCCCATAATACCGGCGCACGTGGATTTTCAATGCAGAAGGCATATCAGGTCATCACAGACCGTTTCGGCAGTCAAGTGACGTCTGAGATGAAAGAACATTCCACTTCAGTTCTTTCAGGGGAGTTATTTGTTCCTGCCCCACCAGAATTAATTAGAAAACAGAGCTTTTTACGCAGAATTTTGCCTATCTAAGGGGTTTTTACCAACAACTCTCCTTAAATAGGCTTTTTATTTTCCCAACTTTACATAAAATAAACCCAAATAATACATAAAAAATGAAAAACAACTATTCATCTTCCATCTATTGTGATACTATGTTACAAGAATCGAGCGATAAAAAGGCGAAAAAAGCTACAAATCGCCATTAAACTGTAAAAAATAATAGTACCTAAGCATTAATTCGCTTGGGAAAAACCATAGATCATTACGGTTTTGTAACAAAGTATTTACGGAGGTGGAAATCACATTGGCTTATCAGAAAAGACTGGCAGGACTTATGCTTATAGACTCATCAATTGTGATTCTATCTATCTTTATCAGCTACTATTTCTTCTTACCTTTCGGTGACCTTTACGGGATCGGAAGCGACCAGAATATGAACGTCCTAGTGACGAGTTCAATTCTGCTGCTATTAACCCATCATTTATTTGCACACTTTTTCGGGCTTTATAAAAGGGTGTGGCAATATTCAAGTCTGAATGAGCTGGTTGGGCTTGCTAAGGCAGTTACGCTATCTATTATTGTCGTCGTACTCTATCAGCTGATCTTTTCAACTTCACTTTATACAAGAACCCTATTAATCACATGGATGCTACATATACTACTATTAGGCGGTGTCAGATTCAGCTGGCGCATGTACCGGGATACATATTTCCGCCCAACTAAAAATCGTAAGCGTACGCTGGTTGTCGGAGCGGGTGCTGCCGGTTCACTTATTTTAAGAGAGCTGAACCATAATCCAAATGCAGAGCTTCAGGTCGTCGGGTTTATCGATGATGACCGCTCGAAGCACAACCTTGAAATCCATGGCGTTCCAGTCTATGGGGGCGTGGATTGTATTAAAGAGGTCGTCGAGAAGCAGCAGATCGAACATATCATTATTGCGATTCCTTCATTAGATAGAAGCGGGATTAAGCGTATTTTTGAAGAGTGTGCAAAAACAAATGCTAAAACGAAAATCCTTCCTCTATTCGGTGATCTGGCGTCAGGCCGTATAGAAGTAAACCAGATCCGTGAAGTGCAGGTTGAAGACTTACTCGGCCGAGATCCGGTTGAGCTGGATATGCAGAAGATCTCTGAAGACTTAACAGGTAAGACGATTCTGGTTACAGGTGCCGGCGGCTCAATCGGTTCAGAAATCAGCCGTCAGGTTTGCAGGTTCTCACCAGCTAAGCTGATTCTGCTCGGACATGGTGAAAATTCTATATACAAAATTGATATGGAGCTGCGCAGTCAGTTCGCTGATCATATTGAACTTGTGCCAACGATTGCAGATGTGCAGGATGGTGAACGGATTCTTGCAGTCATGAAAGAGCATCAGCCGGATGTTGTCTACCATGCTGCGGCACATAAGCACGTACCTTTAATGGAAGCAAATCCGTTTGAAGCGGTTAAAAACAATATCTTTGGTACAAAAAATGTCGCAACTGCTGCACATGAAGCAGGAGTAGGACACTTTGTACTGGTCTCTACTGATAAAGCAGTGAATCCTCCTAACGTCATGGGTGCAACAAAGCGTTTTGCTGAAATGATCGTTCAGAACCTTGCGAAAGAAAGCGATACAGTGTTTGCAGCGGTCCGGTTTGGTAATGTATTAGGCTCTCGGGGCAGTGTGATTCCTTTATTTAAAAGACAGATTGCTGCAGGCGGTCCTGTCACAGTGACTGATGAAAGAATGACACGTTACTTTATGACAATCCCTGAAGCGTCACGCCTGGTCATTCAGGCGGGTACACTTGCACGCGGCGGGGAAGTATTTGTGTTGGATATGGGAGAGCCTGTAAAGATTGTGGATCTCGCAAAGAACCTGATCCGCTTATCCGGTTATACAGAAGAAGAAATTCCAATCAAATTTGCCGGAATGCGTCCTGGAGAGAAGCTATATGAAGAGTTGTTGAATGAAGATGAAGTACAGGATAAGCAGGTGTTCGAGAAGATATTTATTGGTAAAGCAGTTCCAGTTTCGAATGTTGAGATGGAGCTATTGCTGAGAGATATTGAACATTCTGACGAAGAGCAACTTAAAGAGATATTAATTGGTGTTGCGAACCGAAAGAATGTGGAGCGTTTAAAGATCAAAAGTAGCTAAATGCAAAGTTGGACATGTCTCCTATTCCAGTATCAGGGGAGGCACTCGGTCATCAGGTGGGATTCGGTTCCTTAGACGCATGTGTTGTCAGGCTGGTGGTGTGAGGGTGGGTTGAATGCCCGAATATTTTGTTTTTAGATAGCTGATAGAGGGAACGATAGCGCTTACATAGGTTAGGTTCCTTTTGGTCAGCTATTTATTTTATAATAATCAACTAATATACACAGATCTTACATCAGGAAGGATGATGACAATGGAGACAACTAAAAGTAAAGTGGCTCAAAGAATATTGCTTTCTTCTCCACATATGAGTGATGAGGGGTATGAGCAGCGGTTTGTCCAGGAAGCTTTTGAGACAAACTGGATTGCGCCTCTTGGGAAAAATGTGGATGAGTTTGAGAAAGAACTGGCTAAGAAAGTAAATATTAGAGCTGCTGCAGCATTGTCATCAGGCACAGCTGCCATTCACCTGGCACTGAAGGCAGCTGGTGTAGGTGTAAATGATGTCGTATTCTGCTCAACACTTACATTTTCAGCTACAGCCAATCCAATTATTTACCAAAATGCAAAGCCGGTTTTTATAGATAGTGACGAGAAAACTTGGAATATGTGTCCGGATGCTTTAGAACAAGCGTTTAAAAAGTATCCTGATGTAAAAGCTGTTGTGATTGTACATCTATATGGTTTATCTGCAGATATGGATCGAATCACTGAATTATGTGATCAGTATAATGTAGCTTTGATCGAGGATGCTGCTGAATCGCTGGGTAGCTATTACAAGGGACAAATGACAGGAACATTTGGTGACTTTGGGATATATTCATTTAACGGGAATAAGATTATTACGACTTCAGGTGGAGGTATGCTTGTTTCTAATCAGGACAGCCGTATTGCTAAGGCAAGATTTTGGTCGATGCAGTCCCGTGACCAGGCGAGACATTATCAGCATAGTGAACTTGGCTATAATTATCGAATGAGTAATATTTCTGCGGGTATAGGTCGTGGTCAGCTGATGGTGTTGGATCAGCGTGTTGAGAAAAAGCGTAAGATCTATGAAACATATAAGAAAGAGCTTAATGGACTCGAGGGTATTTCGTTTATGCCTGAGAATGAGTGGGATAAGCCGAATTACTGGCTAAGCGCGATTACATTGGAACATCCGATAATTACTGTTGAACGTTTAATTGAGCATTTGGATGAATGGAATATCGAGTCGAGACCTGTTTGGAAGCCGATGCATTTGCAGCCTTATTTTGAGGGGTATGATTTTGTTGGAAGTGATGTTTCTGAGCGGTTGTTTGAGCATGGTATTTGTTTGCCAAGTGATACGAAGATGAGTGATGAAGAGCTAGCTTATGTGGTAGAGAAAATTAAAGAGTTGTGGTGAGTGAAGTGAGGAAACAAGGATTATATGAGCGTTATTTTAAAAGGGTGATTGATGTTACGTGTTCATCTGCAGCTATTATTGTGTTGAGTCCTGTGTTTGCTGTGACTGCTATTCTTGTGAAGAAGAAGCTTGGTAGTCCGGTCTTGTTTACACAGGAGCGCCCGGGTATGAATGAAGAGATTTTTAAGATGTATAAGTTTCGGACGATGACGGATGAGCGTGATGAGAATGAAGAATTGCTTCCTGATCATGTGAGGCTGACGAAGTTCGGACAGTTTTTAAGATCTACTTCACTTGATGAGTTACCAGAGCTCTTTAATATTCTTAAAGGTGATATGTCTCTCATTGGACCAAGACCTTTACTTGTTCAGTATCTTCCTTTATACAGTATTCATCAACGAAAACGCCATGAAGTAAGACCTGGCTTGTCAGGGCTTGCTCAGGTAAGTGGACGGAATGCCATTAGCTGGGAACAGAAGTTTGAGTTAGATGTTAAGTATGTTGAAAATGTGAGTTTCACAGGAGATTGGAAACTGATCTTTTTGACTTTAAAAAAGGTATTTGTAAGGGAAGGGATCAACTCTGAAACGGCTGCAACCATGGAGCCATTCAAGGGGTCTGAAAAGGGAACAGTAAGTTATGAAGAATAAATTACTGATTATTGGTGCCAGTGGACATGGAAAAGTGGTTGCAGATATAGCGCTTGAGATGGGGAAGTGGGAGAAAGTTGCTTTTCTCGATGATAATCCTGCGGTTACTTCATGTTTAGGTCTTGATGTTGTTGGTACATCTGAAGATTTCAAAAAGTTTATTGATGATTACGATTTTTTTGTTGCCATTGGTGATAATGATATTAGAAAAAAAGTATATCAGAAGTTAGAGAGTCTAAGTGCGAGTATACCTGTACTTATACATCCGGGCGCCGTTGTTGGGCGAGAAGTACTAATTGAGTGTGGCACTGTATTAATGGCTGGTGTAATTGTCAATTGTAACACGAGAATAGGTAAGGGATGCATCTTAAACACTGGTTCAACCGTAGATCATGACAATTTGATTGGCGATTTTGTGCATGTTTCTCCGGGTGTTCATTTGGCTGGAACTGTAATTGTCGGATCAGGCTCTTGGTTAGGGGTTGGCAGTGTGATCAAGAATAATGTAAGTATTTGTGAGGGAATTATGATTGGTGCTGGTGCGGTAGTTGTTAACGATATAATTACTGCTGGAGTATATGTTGGTGTCCCTGTTAGGAGAGTTAAATAATGAAAAAGAACATTTGGATATGGAATCATTATGCAACAAATATGTATAAAGATCAGGCTGGTCGACATTATTGGTTTGCAGAAAACCTTATAAAAAAGGGGTATAATCCTACAATATTTTGTGCCTCCACTGTACATAACTCAGATGAAAACATAGATACGGGGAAACGCTTATTTGTCTCTCATCAAGTTAATGAAATACCATTTGTTTTTGTAAAAACTCCTAACTATATTGGAAACGGCAAGCAACGTATTAAAAACATGCTTAGTTTCTATATTAATCTTTTTAAGGTCTCAAAAGAGTATGCAAAAAAGAATGGTAAGCCAGATGTAATCTTAGCTTCAAGTGTTCATCCTTTAACTCTTGTAGCAGGAATAAAAGTAGCTAAACATTTTGGAGTGCCTTGCATTTGTGAAGTAAGAGATCTTTGGCCGGAAAGTATAGTAGCGTATGGAACCTTAAAAAGAAATAGTTTAATTGCAAAAATGTTGTACCAAGGAGAAAAGTGGATTTATAAAAATGCCCATTCTATTATTATGACTTGGGAAGGTGGGAAAGACTACATCTCAGATCAAAATTGGGATGACATAATAGATTTAAACAAAGTTCATCATATAAGTAATGGGGTAGTAATAGATTCATTTGATAAAAATAGCAATGAACATAAAATAATAGATTCAGATTTAGATAGTAAGGGATATAAAAATATCGTTTATGCCGGGTCAATAAGAAAAGTTAACAATCTAGGTATGTTGATAGACGCTGCCAATATTATTCAAAAGCAAGATGAAAATGATATTAGATTTTTAATATATGGTTCTGGTGATGAAAGTGAAGCTCTTAAGAAACGTTGTGAAGAAGAAGGTATTAATAACGTTATCTTCAAGGGAAAAGTAGAAAAGAAGTATGTGCCATCTATACTTAAAAAATCATATATTAATATTCTTCATAACTCCAGCACTTCACTTGATAAGTACGGTCAAAGTCAAAATAAATTCTTTGAATATTTAGCTGCTGGAAAATGTATCGTTCAAACATACTCTACTGGATACAGTATTTGTGAAAAATATAATTGTGGAATTAGTGCTCCTCATCAAAATGCAAAAGAAATTGCTAAAGCTATTTTAATTGCAAGTAGCAGTGAAGTGGATAATAAAAAAATGGGTGAGAACGCCAGAGAAATTGCCCATGTGTTTGATTTTAGTAAGTTGACAGAAAAAGTTATTAATATTATTGAAGGTATTGATGAAGGTGGGGAAGAGTCAAATGAATTTGTACGAAAAACTAGTTAACAAAGAAGAGAAAATAGCAGTAATAGGATTAGGGTATGTAGGGATGCCGATTGCAGTTGCATTCGCAAAAAAAGTAAATGTAATTGGATTTGATTTAAATAAAGAGAAAATCCAACAATATAAAGACGGTGTAGACCCGACTAACGAAATCGGCAATGAAATTATCAAAAAAACCTCTGTGGAATTTACTTCAGACCCAAGTAAAATTCGAGATGCGAAATTTCATGTAGTAGCTGTACCCACTCCAATTAATGCGGATAAAACCCCTGATTTAACACCTATTGAGAAAGTCAGTAGCATGATTGGAAAAAACCTTACAATTGGATCTGTTGTTGTATATGAATCTACTGTATATCCAGGAGTAACAGAAGATATTTGTATTCCGATTTTAGAAAAAGAGTCAGGTTTAAAATGTGGGATAGATTTTAAAGTTGGTTACTCTCCTGAACGTATTAATCCTGGAGATAAAATTCATAGACTAGAGAATATAATAAAAATTGTTTCTGGTATTGATCAACAGTCGTTAGATGAAATTGCTAAAATATATGAATTAGTTGTAGAGGCTGGAGTTCACCGAGCTAATTCTATTAAAGTAGCTGAAGCAGCTAAAGTGGTAGAGAATAGTCAAAGAGATATAAACATTGCATTTATGAATGAACTTGCAATGGTGTTTGATCGTATGGGAATTGATACACAAGAAGTTATTGAAGCTATGAATACTAAGTGGAATGCTCTGAAATTTTATCCGGGATTAGTGGGGGGACACTGTATTAGTGTAGATCCTTACTATTTTCTATATGAAGCTGAAAAATTGGGTTATCATAGTCAAATTATCCTTTCTGGAAGAAAGATTAATGATGGTATGGGGAAATTTGTTGCCGAAGCTATTATTAAGAAACTGATATTAGCTAATAAAGTTGTTAAACAGTCAAAAGTAATTATACTTGGGTTAGCTTTTAAAGAAAATACACCTGATACAAGAAACTCAAAGGTAATAGATATTATTTTGGGGTTAAGAGAATACGGTATAGAACCTATAGTTGTAGATCCAGAAGCAGATAAGACAGAAGCTAAAATGCAATATGGAATTGAATTAGCAGATTTGAGTGAAATAAATGATGCTGATTGTGTTGTATTAGCAGTTGCACATCAAGTATTTAAAGAACTTCAATTAAATGAAATTGATTCTTTATATGCAGATTACGAAAATAAAAACAAAATTTTAATCGACATTAAAAGTGTTTTTAGTAAAGTTGATTTAGAGCAAAAAGGATTTAGTTATTGGAGATTATAGATTTCCTAAGGAAAATTTTACAATATATCAAAAGTATTTACTTATGGAAAATCGGAGGTCTATTATATGGTAAACGAAGAGGGATATGATATTTTAGTAATTTCGGAAGCATATCCAAAAGGAAATGATTATTCTAATAATTATATCCACTCAAGAAATATATTTTACAAACAACTAAATCTAAATATTTTAGTTCTTTCTTTTAATGCTGTTTCTGAATATAGTATTGATGATATTAAAGTAATACCACTTTCTATTTACAGAAAGAAGTATGCAAAAAAACGCTGGAAAATTGTAATATCACATGCACCTAACATAAGAAATCATGTTAGGTTTATAAATGAATACAAAAAGAATTTTGAAGAAATAGTTTTTGTAATTCACGGTCATGAGGTACTTCCTTTAAATAAATATTATCCAAAGAGTTACGATTTCATAAAAAAACAGTGGTCAAAAGATATACAACAAAATATGTATGATTTACTAAAATTAAGAGTATTAAAAATGTTTTTTTTGAAACTTATAAAAGAAGATAAATGTCATTTCTTTTTTGTAAGTGAATGGATGAAGAAGGAATTTGAGGATAATGTTAATATTTCTTTAGAAGAAGTGACATCAAACTATAGAATTATTCCTAACAATATACATGAAACATTTGAAAATGAGCAATATCAAACAAAAAACAATAAAATAGCGGATTTCGTTAGTATACGTCCCTTTGATAATTCAAAGTACGCAGTGGATATAATAGTAGAAATAGCTAAAAACAATCCAGAATATACTTTTCATCTGTACGGAAAAGGAGATTACTTTAAGTATAATAATATACCAACAAACCTAACAGTTAAATATGAATATATTGATCAAAAAGAAATACCTAGAATATTAAACCAATATCACTATGCAATTTTACCAACACGTCTGGATTCACAGGGGGTTTTTATGTGTGAATTAGCATCTTTTGGGATTCCACTAATTACCTCTGATATAGACATATGTAGAGAAATGTTAAGTGGATTTGAAAATGTTAAATTTATAGATAACAAAGAAAGCAAAAACATTAAAATAAAAAAAATACTTACCGATATAATCAATTCTGATAATAGAAACACTAAGTTTTTTCAACAAAATACAGTATATAAAGAAATAGAATACTTTAGGAGATTTTTAGGTGAATAAAAATATTTTATATGTATTATTTTTCTTATCACTATTCTCTATTTTTAATCTAAAAGCTATTAATCTAGGAAGTATAGATTTATTCTTAGAAGATATAATAATCTTTATTAGTACACTTACACTTTTTGGCTACATTGCAAATAAAAATAATGAAATAAACAGAGACTTGACCGTAAAATTATGGTACTTTTATATATTTTTTATAGCATTGATAACGACAATAAGGTATTTTTTTGGTGAAATAGAAATAATTAGCTTTTTCTTTATATTGAAAGAAATAGAATTTTTTATATTTTTCATCCTATCTTATAGTGTTGGTCGCATGTTGTCTAATGGGAAGATTGCAATTTATGTAAATATAATAATTATACCTAGTTTAGTATGGGGTGCACTCCAGGTAATATTAGGTATAAAAGCACACTATGGTATTGGTGGAATAGGGAATGAAGCACCAAGTATAAGTGGGATGTCTTTTGGAGTAATAAGCTTTATATATCTGTACTTATGGCTTAATAATAAAATTAAAAAATTATCAATTATTTACTTTTGTTTATATATCACAAGTTCTCTTTTTGTTATTTTAACTGTATCTCGAGGAGCAATACTAGCGATGTTGTGTGCTAATATCTTTTTTTGGGGTGCATTATTCGTTTTTAAGAATGAGAGTAGTAAACTAAAATATATTTTATCAAGTATTTCGATAATATTAATTATTACGATATTAAATTACTTTTTTGATTTTATATATTTATTCAACACTGTCATTGAAAGATTCTCTCGAATAGATCAAAGTAGTAATATTCGATTTAATAACTGGGGATACTTATTGCAACATAATGATTCACTAGGATGGATTGTGGGAATGGGGAAAAGTTTTCCTAATGTAATCACCGGATCTAGTTATTTACAAGTGGACAATCAGTATATTCGTAACATCATAGAGATGGGTCTAATTGGAAGCGTTATTTGGTTTATTTTAATTTTTTCTTTTATTTATACAGTATTTAGAGCAAACAAAAAAGTAATTACTATAATAGCCATAACATTTACCCTTCTCTTTTTAGTTTACAGTATGGTTAGTGAAGCTTTTCAAGTATCTAGAATAAGTTTACTTTATTGGGCTTTTACTGGTTTATTAATTGGAATAATTAAAAAAGAGAAAATTATCAAAGATTGAGTGGTGGTAACTAAATGAAAATGAGTATTATATATCTTTGTGGAAGCTTAATAAGCACCTTAAAATCTATAGAATCTAGGTTATTAACGGTATATAAAACAAAACTAGTTAACAAAACTGGACATCAGCCCTTATGGATAGGTTCGAATACTACACTGAATTATCCCGATAATATTTTTGTTGGTAACAACAGTTATGTAAACGGAGGATGGCTATTAGCAAACAAGAACTCTAAAATAGTCATAGGAAAAAACTGTTTGATTTCATTTAATGTTCATATAAGGACATATTCACATAATATTAAAGAAACGAGTAAACCGATTATACAGCAAGGAGATTTTGAAAAAGATATTATTATAGGTAACAATGTTTGGATTGGACATGGAGCGCAGATTATGCCTGGAGTAAGGATTGGAGACAATTGTGTTGTAGGAGCGGGTGCAGTTGTAACAAAAAGTTTTGAAGATAATCTTATTATAGCGGGAGTTCCAGCAAGAGCTATAAGGGATTATATATAACGAATTTAAGGAAGTACTTGTATGAAAAAAGTTGCAATATACATTGTTATAATAACAGTTTTTTCAAGGTTTTTAGGCTTTGGAAGAGAATTAACAATTGCTTATTATTATGGAGCTTCTTATATTAGTGATGCGTATATTGTATCTCTAATTATTCCTACAGTTATTTTTGGAATTATTGGAACTGGGGTAATGAGCGGAATTATTCCAATTTATATAAGAATAATGGAAGAAAAAAATGAAGATGAAAGTAAAAATTTTCTTAGCAACGTTTTGTATCTTTTTGTAATCATCACTTCTTTTTTGCTTATTTTGTTCTATTTGTTTAAGGAAAAAATATTAAGAGTGTTTGCTATAGGGTTTGATGAAAATACTATGGCTTTAGCTAGTAATTTAGCTGAAATTACAATATTCACTATATATTTCACGGTTATAATTTCAATATTTACAGGTTATCTTCAATTAAAGGATAAATTTATAATTCCTGCTCTATTAGGTCTTATTTATAATATAGTCATTATCACAAGCATTGTTCTTAGTTATTACGTTAACGTTGTAATGTTAGGCTATGGAGCATTAATAGCAGCTTTTCTTCAGATGTTATTTATACTGTATTTTGCTTTTAAAAATGGTTTTTCTATAAAAGCAAAGTTAAACTTTTATGATAAGTATATAAAGGCACTTTTTATTATGTGTATACCTATAATGATGAGTCAGTCTATAAGTCAAATAAATGTCATTGTGGATAAAACTATTGCTTCAACTATTTCTGAAGGAGCTATCTCTGCAATAAATTATGCAGATAGGGTCAATTCTTTAATATTAAGCACAGTCGTTATGACAATCTCTACTTTAATATATCCTAGAATGTCTAAGTTTGCTATAAATAAAGATTTCAAAAGTTTGAAAAACGTAATTACGCTTACTATTAGAATTATTACACTTATTTTAGTTCCTACTACTGTTTTTCTATTAAATTATTCGGAAGGAATTACTAGATTAATTTTTGAAAGAGGGAATTTTTCTAGTAAAGATGTTAACTTTACCTCAAAAGCTTTACTCTTTTATTCATTGGGTATGATTTTCTTTGCTTACAGAGAAATTCTCACTAAAATTTTATTTTCCTTCCAAAATTCCAAAATTCCATTAATTAATTCGCTAATTGCGTTATTTATTAATATAATACTAACTATCTATTTAGCAAGACAGTTCGGTATAAGTGGAATTGTGCTTGCCACTTCATTATCTGCATTAATATCAACAATTTTTTTATATTGGAATGTTAAAAAATTATATGGGGAAATATTGGAGAATGGAGAATTCTTAAGATTTTTAAAAGTTTTATTTATATCAATTTTTTCAATTGAATTATTACAAATAATAAAGTTAGAAAACATAATTGAAAATACTGACTTTTATATTATTTTGACGGGAGGATGTTATATTTTTATTTGTGCTCTTTTATTAATCTTGGTTAAAGAAATAGAAATTAAAAAGATATCAAAAGTACTAGTGAGAGATAAGACGAGCAATAATAAATGAAATCCATAGGAAGCAAGGGGGAGTATCTCTTGCTTCCTTTGTTGTTTATGACAATTTAATTTTGTAGGAAACGGTAAATAAGAGTATGCAGAACATATTAAATACTTCACTGCTTTATACGTAGAGGTGGTCATGTTAGGCTAACTCGCCTGGCAAGTTTAAACCTTGCCCTATTGCCTAAAAGCAAGACCATAGAGGCTCAGTGTCTAGCTACTCGAGTAAGTAATAAATACAGATTAGTGAATACTGCTAATTGTCGAAACCAACATTTCTTAAGTGCCAAATACATCCTTTGTCATAAATGTGGAATTTAGATTTATTTTCCTGTCACGCCCTTTAGAAAGTACCACTAATGCCATTCTATTTACTAATTTGAGACAAGGGGGGGGGGGGATAAATATACAGTAAAATGAAACTTATCCAGTAGATATTTAGATATGTGATTAAGGTTTTAGCTTTTCTTCTTTAGCCGGTGCCTTATTATGTGCTATTAAAGGAGAAGCGTCAATCGCGAAGGCTTCATCTATGATAAAGCCCTCACGGAAGGACCTGAGGATTATGGTGTCTTTTATTGGACTAATTCATTAGAAAGTTATATTTTGGATAATTCTTGAATAAGGTCATGCGAATGGCCGTGATCAGAGAATAGAAAACCGCATTTCAAACGAACAGAATATCATTTTTCAAACGGTTTAATATATCTTTGATCGTCGAAATAAGCTCGACCAATCTGGTGACTAAGAACAAATCATAGCTTATTAAATCAAGTATATGAGAGTATCACGCCACTATTTCTTGGAGATAACAGCGCCGCAAGATCCATCTCCGAAAAAAACAGCCTTATATCGCTGGATGGGTTCCAAGACATATAATTCCTAGATGCCAAACAGGCTCACTTCTTAATAAGCACAAGGAGACTTCCTTTAGTCTGAGTTTGTTTCAGCGCTTACTCTTTTCGACTGTTTAGGGAGGTTCTTCTTTTTTATGCGCTCAAACATTTGATGGCGTTGGGCTGAGAAATATGAAATTCGTTCATATGGTTGTTTTCTAATAAATATATGGAGTTGTTTAAGAGCATGAAGAAAAAAATCATGGTGGTATTTGGCACAAGGCCGGAAGCTATAAAAATGTGTCCTTTAGTTAAAGAGTTAAAGACACGAGAAACATTAAATACTATTGTGTGTGTAACAGGTCAACATAGAGAAATGTTAGATCAGGTTTTGAAAGCATTTGATGTAACTCCTGATTATGACCTTTCAATTATGAAAGATAAACAAACTTTGTTCGATGTCACAATAAACATTCTTGGAAAAATGAAAGACATTTTAGAAAAAGAAAAGCCTGATACCGTACTGGTTCATGGTGATACATCTACAACTTTTGTGACGTCATTAGCATGCTTTTATTTACAAATACCTGTTGGACATGTTGAAGCTGGGCTTAGAACTTATAACATCTATTCGCCATACCCAGAAGAATTTAATCGTCAGGCAGTAGGGATTGTTGCTAAATATAACTTTGCTCCAACAGAAATGTCTAAAGGTAATCTATTAAAGGAGGGAAAAGATTCGTCTTCAATTCATGTAACTGGTAACACTGCTATAGACGCTCTCAATACAACTGTGACAGGTGATTATTCACACGAGCAGATTCAATGGGCATCAGATAGTAGACTCATTATGATCACTGCTCATCGAAGAGAAAACCTTGGAGAACCAATGAAAAACATGTTTAGAGCAATAAAACGAATTGTTGATGAATATCAAGATATCAAAGTGATCTATCCTATACATATGAATCCTGTTGTCCGGGAAGCTGCTAATGAAATACTTGGTAATAATGATAGAGTTAGGATCATTGAGCCACTCGAAGTACTAGACTTTCACAATTTCCTAGCAAAATCTTATTTGATTTTGACAGATAGTGGCGGGATTCAAGAAGAAGCACCAAGCTTAGGAAAGCCAGTTCTGGTTATGAGAGATACAACAGAACGGCCAGAAGGCGTTGAAGCAGGAACACTAAAACTTGTGGGGACTGAAGAAGAAAACATTTATAATAACTTCAAGTTGCTTCTTGAAGATAATTATGAGTATGAAAAAATGAGTAAAGCAAGTAATCCGTATGGAGATGGTTTTGCTAGTAAGAGGATTGCGGATGTGTTAGAGCTTTAGGGTTAAATAGTCTCTTACAAGCTAGATTAACAATACAAATCAATTAAAAAATCTCCCTGTCCCAAACAAGATTCTGACAATTTAAGATGAAGATATTTATTTATTAAAATTTCAGGGACAGGGTTATTCTTTGAGAGAACGATATTTTTGAAGGAAATTAATATTCTCTGTCGAAATGTATATAAGTGTAAAATTTTATTTATATATGTTTCGGGAGGAATTAGATTATGAAAGAGAATCATTTATTGATCAACCGTAATACACTGGCCATCAGAAAGATTGAGCATCCTGAGTTTCAGTCGGAGATTATTCATGCAGATGGTGTGCAGTATGCTGCTGATTCGCCGATGAAGATTTTGTTTGACTGCTGTATATTGGCTGGGAGTACGCTTAAGGGAAATATAGATGCATCCAGGCATAAGCTGGGTGTGAAGGACTCGATTGTCCCGGTTATACTGGATCCGGTTACTAAACTAATCGTGATGCCGACGCATGTGCCGAATGATCCTGAAAATATATGGATCTTTCCAGAACATGTGTTGGAGACGAACGTATACACGAGAAAGAATTCTGTGATTGAATTTACAGGAGGTAAGAAGCTCCTGGTGAACCTCCCATTATTTGAGTTAAAACGTCAGCTGAAACGCACTGAGCGGTTTCGAGCGATGAGAAGGGTTCAATCATTTATGATAATGAAGCGGGATGATAAATGAATTTCCCTTTGCGGGTTGTCTGAAACAGTGATCTAGCTGCTGTCATTTTGATTTACCAATGACTTTGTGTGACCAGATCTATAACGGTATTATGTTACATCTGCAGAGAGAAAAACAGGAATTATAAATGAATGAATACCCATTCATTTTGTCTGATGAAGTAAGAAGTTAATCTATCTATTTCGGAGCCGATACATAATACATATAGCTAGTTGAAAGTAGTGTGATTTTAATGAATGTTTTAATTAACGATTCGGGTCTGGTGATTTCGATCATAGCCATCAATATGACGGTAATTGGACTGACGTCGCTTGCTGAGATGAAATCTGTCATTGGGGTAGATTATGGAAGGTTTTTATTAAGGAAGTATAAAGTTTTTGGCTGGTTGCGAGTGTATTATCTACTAATCATATTTGCCATTATAAATGTCCTCGCGCTTTTCCTGATGGGGTTGAACGGTAATATTTTTCGGATGATTTATTTCTGGACGATTGTGACAGCACTGGCTTTTGCAATTTATTATTTCTTCTCCTATATCATCGTGGAAAGCAAGAATGTAAAAAAACAGATTTATGAGCAGGAATTGCTTGGTCTATACTATAACTGCAATGAGAAGACGACGTATCCGGCTGACCTGGTTACAGGTATTATGGATGGGTCGCGTACATCAAAAAAGCTATCACAAAGTGTGATTCATTATTTTGACCAGTATTCAGTTGATCGTGAAGAGGCTTTTATAGAGCTATTTGGCCGGGAATCAATGCTTTATCAGTACACAAAACGCTTAAATAAAATCCGCAGCAGGGATATTGGCGATGCGGCTCCTTACATATATAGGTGTGGCCTGTATGGAACACCTGACATCTCACATGAATTCTTTCAGCTATATCGCTATTCAAATGCTCAGGATCGTTGGATACTAACCATACTTGATGAGTTTGATACAACAGGAGAACCAGGAAGAGAACAATTTGACTACATAAGACTTTCTAACTTTACCAGGATCGCGGCCCAGCTCAACACATTTGGGAACTCAAGTAACCTTTATCAGCATAAGTTTTTAGAGCATCTCACCAGATATTACATAAAAGCGTGTTTTCATTCACCTCCATCTGTCAGCAAGAAAATAGTTAGCGATACAGCAGTATTTGGTACAGCCGAATTTTATAAGTTCATGATCAAATCCTATATTGAAGAGAAATCAGAACTAAAGCTCGAAACAATTGAAAATCAGATCAGCAACATATTGACTCATACTAATCAACTGTTAAATCCTGAACAGCATTTTCACATTCTGATAAAAGAAATCTTAGCACACTCCGAAAAAGAAGAACTCCAGCTCCTATTGACAAGAATCACTTTGAACTACCAACAAAAACAAAGTCAAAATAGCCAGCTGCCCTTGATTAATCAAGAGGCCATTAGACAGTGGATCTATAACCATCAAGCAGCGGTCCGGGAAAAGGAAGTGGAGGTGAGGGATTTTTTGTTTGGGAAGTAGTTTTTAGGAGCCTTATTAAAAAACATCCCTGAGAATCTCACTGTACTAAACGCAATTCTGATATTCGAAGTAAATTGCATAAGTAAAAATAATTTTGAGGATAGGATACATGTAAGCATGTTCCATGGCTGACGCTGCTGATGGAGGCTTCATGGAAGGTGTTTTTTAATAAAGTGTATAAGAATTATGACAAAATAAGCGTCAATTTTGGGTCAATTCATCCCAATAGGATTTAGTCTAGGTATATAGCTTATGATATTTAACTGCGTGTCCAGACAAATGATTAATCCAGTGCTACCATCATTTTGATACGCCAATGCCTACAATTTGATGCAAACTTTCTATGAAAAGATCTAACAGAAAGGGCACAATTAAAAAAGTATTCACTTTCCATTGTATAATCTTGAAAAGTCAAACCGTTTACCTAAATGAAGTTGTGTTTCCAGAGTAGCTATAATATGTATTTTAAAACACAATTAATAAGCCTGAATATTTACATTAAAATAATGGAAGGACACCAAGCCACAAACCAGATTTGAAGAGAAGTCTAGACGGCAAGCTTTTAATCACTATAGAAAAGAGGGGAAATTAAATGTACCAAGTCTTGGAGATTAAAGATATCTTTATTGGAAGCATCGATGCAAAAGATGATGTTAATAATGCTATATCTAATAATGAATTTATTGAAAGCTTTATAATGCCTCCAAAGTTTGATATTGATGAATTTTTAGTTCGTGATAAATGTTTTGTAGAGGGCTACAAAGGAACAGGTAAGACGGCGTTGTTACACTATATGTCAAAATATGCACAAGGAGAAAGCGCTTACGATCTTTTTATCTTGTTTAAATCGCATTACAAGTTTACAGATAAAGAAAAGCTAGAAAATCTAGCAGCACAACAAATGGAGTTCGATAAAAATTCTTTAAAAGATGAAATGGACTTTGAATATATATGGAGATGGGTAATTTTAAATAAAATAGTAGAATTGAACGTAATAAATGATTATAAAGTTTTCCAGAAAGACAAAGATTGGGACAGATTTGAGAAATTTATCAAGTCATTCAATAAGAAATCAAATTCAAAATCTTTCTTTGATGTATTACCCTTTAAACTAAATAAAGTCAGTGGAATAGGATACTCTGTTCAACTACCTGATACAAATCTTATGCATACAATAGGTATACAAGATATGGAATTTTCCGATAAAAATACAGGATACATAGAATTTTCACAATTACTAAACAAAGCAATTGAATTGTTTTGTAAATTAAATTTTTGCAATAAAAATTCATATATATTTATTGATGAGCTTGAAGCGTTCTATGAGGAAAGTGAAATTTTTAAACGTGACTTAAGAATGATTAGGGATCTTATTTTAACCGTCAAATATTTTAATGATTTATTCTCTGATTTACAATTTAAAAACCTCAAAATCATATGTGCAGTTAGAACAGAAGTTCTTGAAAGTATAAAAAAACACGTCGCTGCAAAAGAAATCAATAAGGTTATATATAGCTTTAAGAAAGAATTAAAATGGAACTATTCTAATACGAAT
Organism: Jeotgalibacillus haloalkalitolerans; assembly: GCF_034427455.1. Classification (NCBI taxonomy): domain Bacteria; kingdom Bacillati; phylum Bacillota; class Bacilli; order Caryophanales; family Caryophanaceae; genus Jeotgalibacillus; species Jeotgalibacillus haloalkalitolerans. Next base: position 777,979 of record NZ_JAXQNN010000001.1, read on the forward strand.
GCATATCAGCATCCTATCATTCAAATTTGGTTAAAAAGAATTAAAATGGCTGAAAAAAAGATAAATAATCAAATACTAACAGATGCAGGAGTTATGGATAAATGGTTTGATAAAAAAATTGATTCATATAATATAATTCCTTACATCTTAGATCATAGTTGGCACAAACCCAGAGATGTTGTTAGATATTTACAGGCTGCAGAAAATAACAGTTCTCACAAAACCCGTTATGATCGTAGTGTATTCGACCAATTAAGAAAAGAATATTCAAAAGAAAGTTGGAAAGAGATATTTGAAGAATTAAATATTCTTTATACTCCAGAAGAAATTGAACTTATAAGGGATTTTCTTGTATTTTTCAAAAGACATTTTTCAGTTGAAGAAGCTAAAGAGAGAGCAAATAATTTATCTATAGGTTCAACTAATAAGTTTTTAAGAGAGAATATTGATAGTATTTTAAAAGATTTATATAGAGTAGGGTGTATAGGCAATATGACCAGTAATAAAAAATATTATCGTTGGCAACATAAAGGGGACGACGGGATTGTTCTAACAGATCCAGATCTACTTATCACGGTACATGTTGGTCTATGGTCAGAACTCTCATTATTCAACAATCCAGTTAAGACTAGTTCAATGGTTGGTAAAGTAGTAAAATGTAAAGTGAAGGGATGGAATAAATTTTTTGTATATGTGGACATCCCAGAATATAGAATGGAAGGCAGTATTCACATTTCTAAACTATCAAACAGCTTTGTTAAAGAGATTACTACCATAATAAGTGAAGGTGAAGAATTTAATGCAAAGCTAATTGAATATGATGCAAAACATGGATGGCAACTAACTAGAAAATTTTAAAAATCTCCCTCTCCAAACTCAATTATTACAATTAAAGTAAATTATATAAGTGAATATAAGAAATGAATGAATAAAACATTTTATAGTTAATGTTGTGAATAGTAATTTATGTCTCTAAATATTCATAAATGTTTTCAGGAGTTTGTCATTTGTACAGTCAGCAAAAAAGAAGCAGGCAATCATTGAAATCAAGGATTGCCTGCTTCTTTAATATTGTCAAGCGCCTTAAGTTAATGACATAGACACAAGACTAGCACTTTTAGAGAATCATAAATGATTCAGCGTCGTCGCCTTCAGCTCAGTTCCCTTCACCTGCTGCAGTAACTCTATAAATCACACCGCCATCAGTGGCTGCAATCAGCGCGCCATCCTCAGTTACGAGAATATCACGGAAACGTTCTCCTTCGTCAGTTAATAGACGTTCTTCTCCAACGATGATGTCATTTTCGATGACGACACGTACGATGTAGTTCGGGAATAGACCACCGATGAACAGGTTGTTCTCCCACTCAGGAATGGCGTCGTTGTCATAGAATGACATACCACTTGGTGCACTAGTTGGATCCCAATAATAGACTGGTTCAACAAAGCCTTGAGCCTCGTGTTCTGCAATACCCTCATTGATTAGTTCACCAGAGTACTCGATTCCATAAGACACAATTGGCCAGCCATAGTTAGAACCTGGTTCGATAATATTTAGTTCATCCCCGGCTTGTGGACCGAATTCAACAATCCACAGGTCTCCTGTTGCGGGGTTAAAGTCCACGCCTTGAATATTGCGGTGACCGTAGCTGTAAATCCCATCTAGTGCATCTTCATCTTCAACAAATGGATTCGACTCTACCGGGTCCCCGTCTTGTGTGATGTGAATGACTTTACCTAAGTAAGCATCTAAGTCTTGTGCACGTTCGCGAATTGGATCATCTGAACGCTCCCCGGTTGTTAGAAATAGGTTGCCATCCTCATCAAAGATAATACGTCCTCCATAGTGTAAGGTACCATCATATGCCGGTACTGCCTGGAAAATGACTTCGAAATCCTCAAGAGATGCTTCATCTTCTGATAACCTACCTTTACCAACAGCAGTTACCGTACCACCTTCAATATCCTGAGAAAACGTCATAAACACGTATCTTGATTCTTCAAAATCAGGTGCAATGGTCACATCAAGTAAACCACCTTGATCTTCGTTATTTACTTCTGGTGTACCTTCGATTGGATCTGATACAGAGCCATCTTCAAGATTTACAATCAGCAGTTCTGCAGAATCTCTCTGTGTAACAAGTAAGCGGTTTGTATCAAACTCTTCCATCCCCCAGGACACGCCAAGTCCCTCAGCAACTACTTCCACATCAAGCTCTGTTTCAGTTTCTACTTCAGGTGCTCTCGTTTGTTCTGGAAATGCTGGTTCAAACTCAGTAACCTTTGGCTCAGTTTCTGCACTTTCATTTGCGCCATCATCAGAACTTTCTTCTGTTCCAGCATCCGAATCATCAGTTGATGCTTCGTCTGAAGACTCATCATTGCTACATGCTGCCAAAGACAATACTAAGATCAGCATTATAAAAAGCATGAATCTTGACCACGAAACTTTTGTCATCTGTTTTCCTCCTCATCTCTGGAATATTAAACTAAATAAAGACTAAAATACTTTAACCGGAAGCCCTGCACTAAAAATTGGTTAAGGCTTTCGTATCATAGCTGAAAAGCCCAATGTAACGTACTTTTCCCTAAAACCTATTTCAGGAAACTATACGAAAAATATACCTCGGTAAAAAAATCGCCTCTGTCCTAAACACGATTCTGACAACAATTCAAATCAATTGTACAAATGAAAGTAGGAAGTGAGTCATTAAAGTACTTGAGTGTGGATGTGCTGGATCGTTATTTGCGAGTGTAAATATTCATAAATGTGTTCAGGACAGGGCGTTTTGGGGATGAGCGTCCATTTTTGGAGAATACGCACTGTTAGTATTTGGACAAGTTCAGTAGCATCATTTAATTGATGGTCCAGCCAAAAGGTTGATCCGGCGCTGCCGTCATTTTGATCCACAAATGACTTCAATCTGATCCATGCTTGCTATAAAGAGATTCACGTGTAAACTCTAGAATATATTTTACACTTTTTGCTCGATAAGATTTTACACTTTTGCTCAATCAACTCACTGTTAATGACTGAAACTTGACGGTTCATTTTGTCCGGATTTTGACGCACCTTTTGACCTTTAAAGATAGGGAGGCTTTGAAGGTCTATCATTATTCGTCTACAAATCTACAAGTCTACATATCTACTTGGTAAATTTCATTTTCTCTCTAGTTTACGCAAAAAAGTGAAAACCGGATTAATCGCGGTCTTCACTTTTTTAATCACTATTTCTTAGTATTTCCGTCTTCCTCCAACCGCTCCATCTCCTCATGCGTCTGCGGAAAGCCATTCGCCTGCCCATCCGCTCTATAAGCAGCAACCAGCTGTGTCAGATCCTTCTCTTCCTGATCAAAATCCGCGTTCGCACTCTCCTCCTGATCCACCTTCACACTGTTTCTCATATCAGTATCCTCAAGCGTTTCAAAGTTTTCATCTGAATGCTTACCATTCATTCTTTTCTGGTACCCCTATATCGCAGTAAATGTCCCAATAGATGCAATTGAACCAACTAAAATTGATTTTGTCGCAGTATTCATGATAAAACCTCCTGAGTCTTTAATTAAGCTTCCTTAACAAAACTTTACCTTCTTTACGGAGAAACATGAGGAAAATGAAAGTTACAACCGTTAAGATTTGATAACATATATATCAGAACAAGTTAAAATACAGCGGGAAACCAACCGCTTTTTTCTAATAGGAGGTTCAGCTTTGAAAAAACGTATGCTCATCATTTCAACTATACTTACAGCTTTCATTCTATCTGCCTGTCTGAAAGTAGGTGACCCCATCAGCACCTCTGTCCGGTCAACAATTGACTATATAAGTGATGAAGAATACAACGAAGTGGTACAGATCGCAACAGGCTCACCTTCAATCAATGATTTCCGCAAAATCACATTTGATTTTGAACTGGAACACTCAGACGACGTAGTCGAGCGCAACATCCAGTTTCCTGACCCTGACAGCTGGGAAAACACGCTCGATTCAATAGATAACCAAAAGAGGTATCTAACTGAAAAAGGGGAGGAGCAAAACGATCCCGACAAAAACTTTGTAAATTATCACCGGGAAATCATCTTTTACAGCAAAGGGTTGAACAATCAGGAAGTAGAAAAAGCACTAAATGCTATTTACATCGATGTATACGTTGATTCTGAAGTAGGCACCCCCACTGATAAAGAATACCGGGTTTTTGAGGCGGAGTAAGCGGGAGTGGAGACAGGGACAGACCCTGCCTTCGCTAAAGGTGTTAGTTCAAGAAACTTTAAGGCTTGCCAAAAAACACTCTGATCAGCCGTAAATGATCAGAGTGTTTTTTGTTTAGGACGAATTAGTTCTTACTGAGCTTCTCTAACGCTTTGGAATTCTGTTTGACCCCACTTTTTATACTCTTTATCACTTTCAAATCGTTAGCTGCTAGAAGTTTTTTATATAAACATTAATTTATATTTATAGTAAACACAGAGATGAAATAAAAGAAAATTTTCCTATATATTAAATTTATTTAATTAATAAAGAAAAATTTCCTTAAAAACTATTGCATTTTGATATTTGAGGATTTAGACTATGTTTATTCAGAAGAATCAGAAAGGCGGGAAAAACTAGCATGGACCTATCATTAAATAAAATTACTGATTTTAAAATGGACTTTTTTAATCTGACAGGAAAAGCTGCCATTATTACTGGGGGCAATTCAGGGTTAGGACAGGGATTTGCACTTGCACTTGCAAAAGCTGGGGCAGATATTTTTGTTGTAAGTATGGCAGATGATGAAGTCACAAAAAAGTTAATTGAAGCAGAAGGTGTTCAATACCATATTAAGATTGCTGACATCACAAAAGATGGTGTGTGTAAAGAGATCATAGATGAGTGTATCGAGGTATTCGGGAAAGTTGATATTCTGGTCAATAATGCAGGTATCGGGATAAATGAAAAAGATGTGACGAAGTTTACAAGGTTCCAATGGGATAAGATGGTCTCAGTTAATTTGACTGCACCCTTTGAATTAGCCCATGAGGCAGCTAAACAAATGATTCCTCAACAAAGTGGAAAGATTATTAACACATGTTCCTTATTTTCATATCTTGGAGGACAATGGTCACCGGCATATTCAGCTACAAAACATGGATTAGCTGGTTTCACAAAAGCTTATTGTGATGAATTAGCACAGTTTAATATACAGGTTAATGGAATCGCACCGGGATACTTTGCAACGGATGTAACGAAAGAAACAAGAGCAAACCCTGAAAGTAATCAAAGAGTGTTAGATCATATTCCAGCTAACAGATGGGGAAATATCCAGGACCTTATGGGAGCGGTTGTATTCCTGGCAAGTGATGCGTCTAATTATGTAAACGGTTCCTTAATCAATGTGGATGGCGGCTACTTAGTAAGATAAACACATTTATGAAATGATCCATCAGATTATTGCAGTAGAAGATTGAGAGAAGAGTTCAAAAATACGAATACATAAGGAGAATGACTTATGAATACACAAATTATTAAAGAATTAACAGCACTACTTTCGGAAGATCAGGTTGTAACAAATGAGGATGCACTTTATGATGCTTCTGCCGATCGCTATAAGAAATATGCAAAGACGAAAAAAGTATTAAATGTACCTGCTCCAATTGCTATTGTATATCCACTTTCAACGCAAGATGTTCAATCTATCCTTACCTTCTGTAACGACAGAGAAATTAATGTCATTCCAAGAAGCGGAAAAACTGGGACAGAGGGCGGATTAGAAAACTGGAAAGACGTTTCTATTGTAGTCGATGGATCGAAAATGAATGACATCATCAAGATCGATACCTATAATATGCAGGCAACTGTACAAGCAGGTGTGAAATTACAAACGCTTGAAGATGAGCTGAGGAAAGTTGGCTACACAACTGGACATTCTCCTCAATCAAAGCCGGTAGCGCAATTTGGTGGTTTGGTTGCAACCCGTAGTATCGGACAGTTCTCAACTTTGTATGGTGCAATTGAAGACATGGTGGTTGGTTTGGAATGTGTCTTCCCGGAAGGACAAATTTCTAAAATTAAGAATGTCCCGAGAAGATCTGGAGGGCCTGATATCAGACATATCGTGATTGGTAATGAGGGAGCACTGTGCTATGTAACAGAAGTGACAGTGAAGATTTTCAAATATACCCCTGAACACACAACATTCCATGGCTACCTGATAAAAGATGTTGAAACAGGTATCAAGATTTTACGTGAAGTAATGGTTAATGGCTTCAGACCATCTGTTGCCCGTGTGTATTCTGAAGAGGACGCAAGACAGCATTTTGGAAACTTTTACAAAGAAAAATGTGTATTGATCTTTACAAGTGAAGGACCAAAAGGAATTGTCAAAGCCACAAATGAAGGAATTTCAGAAGCTGTGGAGACTTTCAAAGATGGTGTGCTGGAGAAAGTAGATCCTTCTTTAATTGAAGATTGGTTCAATCACTTGAACTGGGATGAAAGCAGAATTGAGAAAGAAATTCAGGATATGAAAGATTTCAACTCTCATGATGGCTTTACTACAGAAATTTCTGCAGACTGGGAAAATGTTGTCCATATTTATAACAACGTCATTGCAAGAATCAAAAGTGAATTTGATCGAGTTGAAGATTTAACGATGCTCGGAGGCCATTCTTCTCATAGTTATTTGAATGGTACTAACATGTACTTCGTGTACAACTATACAATTAACTGTGCGCCGGAGGATGAACTTAAAACTTATCATCATCCAATTCATCAGATCATTATTGAAGAAACGTTAAAAATGGGCGGCTCTATGTGTCATCATCACGGAATTGGTAAATACCGTTCTGAATGGACGAAGGAAGAACACGGCTCAGCTTATTATATGCTCGAAAAGTTAAAAGAAGCCTTCGATCCAAAAGGAATCATGAATCATGGTACTATTTTCCCTCAACCAAAAGAAATTCAGAAGTATATTCATAGCTAATCTGATAGGGAGGGGGAAATCCATGGATACCAAATACATTATGGGGATCGATAACGGCTCACAAAGTACTAAAGTAGCCATTTTCGATCTTGAAGGTAATGAAGTAGCTTTTGGTTCACAACCATTGAGAGAAACACTGACTCCTGAACCAGGTGTAGTGGTTCACCCGGATGAAGATCTTTGGGACAGTGTGTATCAGGGGATAAAAAATTGTCTGGCCAATTTTAAAGGTGATCGAATGGCAATTGAGGGAATTGGTCTTTGTACCATTCGATGCTGCCGTGTATTACTTAAAGAAGACGGTAATCTAGCCCATCCAGTATTAAGCTGGATGGATGCCAGATTATCCAAGCCTTATGTACATCAGGATGATCAGGTTAAATATGTAACAACTACATCCGGATATCTTGGACTGAGATTAACCGGTAATTACAATGATACTGCCGGTAATTATGAAGTGTATTGGCCATTGGATCGTGAAACGCTGGACTGGTCAGAAGATGATTCTGAAATAAGTGCCAATGGCTTATCAAGAGATATGCTGTTTAATCTCGTTAAGCCGGGAGAAAAGTTAGGATTTTTAAGAAATGAACTTACTAAAGAATTTGGGTTTAAAGCGAATGTACCAGTAATCGCTACTTCTAACGATAAAGCTGTGGAAGTACTGGGAGCAGGTATTAATGACCCGAACTCCATTATGATCTCTCTAGGAACGTTTATTTCTTCCATGGTAACAAGAGATGATTATTATGAGAGCGCTAACAATTTTTTCCCTACACTTGCATCTATTCCTCATAAGTATGTATATGAGACAAATGGCATTAGAAGGGGACTATGGACAGTCAGCTGGTTCAAAAAGCTGGTTGGAGAGGAACTGATCACAGAATCTGAAAAGCTTGGGATCTCGGCAGAAGATTTTCTTAATCTCAAAGCAGAAGAAGTCTCTCCGGGTAGCGATGGTTTAATTACCATATTAGATTGGCTGGCGACCCCTGACAAACCTTATCGGAAAGGCATTATGATTGGGTTTGATCAGAGGCACACCCGCTATCATATATACCGCTCTATTTTGGAAGCGATTGCATTTAATATTAAGAATAATATTGATGATATGGCACAGGAAATCAATTTAGATCTGAACCAAGTAGTTGTGATTGGGGGCGGATCCAAGAGCGATGTCATCATGCAGATAATAGCGGACTTATTTGGACAGCCTGTATATAGAAGAAAAGGGAGCAGTAGTGCCTGCTTAGGAGCTGCAATATGTGTAGCTGTTAACCTCTCTATCTATGAAGATTTCACAGATGCCATTGAAAAAATGGTCAGGAATGAAATGACGTTCCTGCCGGATATGGATAATCACACATTCTACAACGAAGTAAATAATACGATTGTTAAAAATGTAAGAAAACACACGGATCATATATTACAACAGACATATCCAATATTTAAATAAGAGATGGATGGTGCTTATGCAAACCAAAAATGTTAAAAGGTATTTTCAGTTTTTGCTCGTTGTCCTAGCAGCAGGTTCTATATTCCCTTTAATCTATCTTAGAACAAATTATCAGGAAACCATTTTAGAAGTATATGGTATGACTTTGCCACAATTAAATACTATCTTTTCGGTGTTAGGTATCGCATTCCTAATTGGATATTTCCCTAGTGGATGGATATCAGATAGGTTCTCAGCAAAGAAACTTCTATCTATTTCTTTATTATTTGTTGGGTTGGCCGGAATATGGTTTGCACAAGTGCCAAGTTATCCTGTTGTGATTTTGATCTTTGTAATTTGGGGAATCTTTTCAGTTTTAACATTCTGGTCAGCTCACTTAAAGCTTGTTAAGCTGATTTCAAAAAGAGAAGAAGAAGGCCGGTTCTTTGGTGTATTAGATGGTGGAAGAGGAGTTGTAGAAGCAGTTCTTGCCAGTGTCGCAGTCTTTATTTTTTCCAGCGTATTAGGGGCAAGCACTGCGATTGAAGACAAGCAGGATGCTTTGGTAAATGTGATTTACATGTATTCAGGCATACTCATTCTTGTCTCAATATTAATTATGATCTTTGTAAAGGTGGATGATCCTAGTCAGGATAAGATAGCGAAAACTAAAGAGACTGGGTCAGCAAAGGTAAAAACCAGTGATTTACGCAAAGTGTTTTCCAACAACTTCGTGTGGTTGCTGGGTGGAATTATTTTTATGAGTTACATAGTGACATGGACCATCTATTATTTCGGAGGTTTCCTTCAAACCAATATTGGCATTAGTGCATCTGTCGTCGGCACTGTTACAGTAGTGATGCTTTGGATGCGTCCTATCGGAGGAATTGCAGGAGGATTTCTTGGAGATAAGCTGGGGAAAAGCAATGTACTCATGGCCGCATTAGTATTAGCAGCAGTTTTCCTGGTTCTGATTTCTATTCTTCCTGCAAGTCTGCCGCCTGCTGTCTTTTATTCATTAGTCATTTTAAGCGGATTATCTATCTACACAATCCGAGGACTTTATTGGTCACTGCTAGGTGACTGTAATGTTCCAGATGAAAGGCTCGGTATTTCTATTGGTTTGATATCTTTCATTGGATATCTGCCCGACATACTGTTGCCGTTAGTAATGAGTTTAATGCTTTCATCATTCGGAGATGCAGGAGGCTACAATGCATACTTTATCTTCAGTGCAGTTGCAGCTGTATTGGGCATTATGATTACATTGATTTTCAAAAAGGGTGTCAGCAATAGAATGATTGTTCCGCAACATCAAGAGCGAAAAGCCTTATAAATCAGCACACTATATGTTACACTCCTGAGGCTGTAGTAAAATGCAGCCTCATTTTTGATTCCTCAATAAGTAAGTATTCTCACCGATCTTAGGTATAATAGAAGAATCACAGATAGATAAGTTTTTTTAGAATGGAGTGATTGCATAAATGTTAAAAGTTGTAACAGAACACTTAACTAAATTAGAAAAAGAAGTGCATGAAAAACTTTCTGGTGTTGTCTTACATAATCAAAATTTAAAAATAATTGAAGCTGCAGACATATGTGAAGTCTCTCCCTCAAAAGTATCCAAGCTTGTAAGGAAATTAGGATTTGATAATTTTAAACAATATAAACAATATTTTAGCGGGCAGGAAATTAACTTGAAAACCCCTAAAAAATCTAGTGAAATTGATCGCTTGATGCAGTTTTTAGAAAATTTCGATCATCAGATCATTGATGAATTTGTATCCATCTTTCAAAAGTATAACCGAATCATTCTTTTTGGACTTGGCCCCTCTTTTATCAGCGCTGAATACTTTGCATACAAACTCGCAACTGTATCAGAAAAAAACGTTACCGTTACACAGAGTGAAGATTTTGCTGAACGATTAACAGATGAGGATTCATTACTGATTGTCTTTTCAGTGACTGGGAAATTTACTTCCTTTGATTCGTTATTTTCAAATGTAAAAGAAAACGGCTCAAGTGTGATGCTGCTACTTGAGGAGTATGTCAGTACATTCGAATCGATGGCAGATTATGTATTTCATTTATCAAAATACAATCAGGATCATCAACTTGAACCTTTTGAGAAAACAAGGACAGTATTTTTCATATTCATAGAAGAAGTAATCACTAAACTATCGACATTAAATAAAAATAAAGAAGAGTAATTTTTAAATACACTTTCACTTAAAAATGGAAGCGCTCTCTTTTGGTAGGAGGTTTAATATGAGTTCATTTAAGCATTGGGTTTTTTGGCCGCCTTTTTTACTTGTCTTAATTGCCAGTTTAATAAGCTTTGTAAACAAAGATGCCTTTACATCTATTACAACCGGAGCCAATGACTGGGTAATAACGAATATGGGATGGCTGTTTAGTGTAGCAGGTTTATTTATGGTTATGGTTTGTATAGGGGTCTATTTTTCAAAGCTTGGTAAAGTAAGAATTGGTGGTGAAAGTGCAAAACCATTATTGTCTTTTAGAAACTGGTTTGCGATTACATTAACTACAACGATTGCAGCAGGTATTACTTTTTGGGGAATAGCAGAACCGATCTATCATCTTGTGCAACCACCGGCAAGTCTTGAAATCGAACCAAATAGTTCCGGCGCAGCCGTTTTCTCTTTATCTACAATGTACCTTCATTGGACGATCACTCCATACGCTATTTATTGTATCCCGGCTCTGATGTTTGCTTTTGCTTATTACAATATGAAAAAACCATTCAGTATTGCTTCTTCTCTGGCTCCATTGTTTGGAGATAGAGTATTTGGAAGATGGGGTAAGTTGCTGGATGCCGTTTGTCTCTACACATTGGCTTTAGGAATGGCAGCTGCAATGGGCACTTCTATTTTAAATTTGTCAGGGGGAGTAAATTATTTATTTGATTTACAGAGCTCACCCGGTTTGTGGGCAATTATAGCATTTGTTATGATGCTTACTTTTCTGATCTCAGCTTCTTCAGGCCTGATGAAAGGTATTCGTATTCTTTCAGATATAAACTTAAAATTATTTATTTTTATTATTCTATTCATTTTTATCGTTGGACCAACTGCTTACATACTCAACCTGGGAACAGAGTCTTTGGGTAATTACCTATCTCAATTCTTCGAGAAAAGTTTATTCACCGGTGCTGCAGCAGGCGATCAATGGCCGCAGTGGTGGACAACGTTCTACTGGGCAAACTGGTTTTCCTGGGCTGCCATCACCTCACTATTTTTAGGAAGGATTGCATATGGTCATACAGTTAGAGCTTTTATCATTGTAAACTTTGTTTTACCCGCTATTTTTGGAGGTATATGGATGACCATTTTTGGTGGAACATCTATAAACATGCAGATGACTGAAGGGACTCTAGGTGAAGTATTAACCACTAATGGTCCGGAAGCAGTAGTTTATTCCGTACTTGAAACAATTCCACTGGCAGAAATTATTATTCCTCTATATCTATTTATTGTCTTTATTGCCTTTGTCACTGCTGCTGATTCAACAATTGCAGCCATGGGCGGGATCAGTTCAACCGGAATAACGCCAGAAAGCCCGGAACCTGGCATTTTGATAAAGGTGATTTGGGGAGTAACCATCACCCTTGTAGCGTGGGTTATGATCAGCTTTGCTCAAATTGACGGAATCAAAATGTTATCAAACCTGGGTGGAGTGCCTGCAGTTTTTCTTGGTATTGGCACGATCTTTGCATTAATTAAAGTTGCAAAATCTCCGGAAAAATACGATAAAACATCAGAATCGTATAAAGAAGATCGTAATCAAAAAGTGAGTTGAAAGATTGAGTGGAGACAGGGACAGACCCTGTCTCCACTCGCCACCGGGGGAACAGCGAAGGGAGGGACAGACCCTGCCTTCGCTCTACCGCCCTTCCCGCAACCGCTCAACAGCCCCCTTCTTCCACTTCTTCACCGCACTCACACTCACTTTATGCCGTTCCGCAATTTCACTCATCTTCATATCATCCACAAACGTATGCCAGAACCACTTTTTCTGATGGGCAGTTAAGCCTTCTGCATAAGGCGCGAGCAGATCTATCTCAAGCAATTTGTCCTCTGTAATATCCATATTCATCTGCCAGTACTCTTCGGATTTTACTGTTTCCCGCTCCAGCAGCTTATTCTGCTTGCGCATCAGATCCAGCATCCCACCGCGAATATATTGATAGGCGAATGGAGCGAACTCACCATTTTGCTCCTGGAATTTCTCTGAAGCTTTCCATAGCGCAATCCGTCCCTCCTGAAGGTAAAGGTCATGGTCCCGCGTTACGTGAAGCTTTTTCATCATGTGAAAAATCATCGGCTCAAATTGTTCATAGCGTTCTTCAAATGTCATGTTGGTTTTCTCCAAATTGGAGACGCGTCTGCCGTGTATTCCCTGGGTTAAATGAAGCTTATAGGAATGGACACCGGTTTGCGATTGAGTGTTTTTAACGTTTGAAGCTGAAAAACTTCATTTTTTGATGAAATTCTATTCAAATAGACGATTTATGACCGCAAATGAACAAAACACCACCATTTAGCATAATTAATTTCTTATATTTTACTATTAAGTAAAAATATTTAAAAAATTTAAAGGAGATCATCAAACGATGTCGAATATACAGGAGACGACACTTCTTAGGGACACTTCATGGACGCGTTAATAAACGTTTTGGCAGAGGCCGAACAGGGGAGAAATGGATGAAAGACAATCACGTGGATTATGAAATTAATCAGGCAACAATGGCAATCAGATGCGCAAGACACCTCGAGTATCAATCTCACATCATCGAAACAGGCAAAAGCTGCTACTCAGCAATGACCTCACTTCAACTGTTGGATTACGCCTGCAAAATGGGCGGCAGTACCTATAAAGGACGCCAGGATTCTGTCAGGTTCAAATTCAGCTTCTACAGCAAAATCCCAATACTGGTTAACCAAAATGAAGAAATCATCATGTTCCCAACACACTCACCAACCCATATCGATAATATCTGGATCTCACTTGAGCATTTCGACAAGGCCTTTGAGCACGCTGAGCGGGAGAAGGCAATTGTCAGGTTTACAAATGGAGAACAAATCACCGTCATGTGCTCACTAAAAACACTCAGCAAACAGCATCAGCGGGCTTCGGCATTGATGCTGCAGGAGCTGCATTTTCCGAGGAAGCGGATGGTGATGCGGATGCAGTGAACTGAATTACTCGTCATGATGTGCAAGTGGTCTTCAGCAAGTCTCGATACTTGAGGCCTGCAATCGCCACTTAGATAGTGTGGTACGCACCAGAAAAGGAAGTCTAACGGTCGGTCGTACCACGCATCTTTACGGGAAGTTGATTTTAAAAGCAAAAAACGTTTGGATATGATAGAAGGAAAGATTTAATATTATATAAAATGGGAAATTACAAGAGCTATATTGGAGGAAGGTAATGCTGACGGTTTGGAGGGACTTTTTAATTAACTAGTTTGTAAAACTGCCAAAAGGTTTTTCCCATTGAAATTAGCCAATATTCTTCGGGAAAATGAGGTAAGCAATTATGATTATTCAATTTGTATGTAGTTTGTTATTCTTTACTATGCTAGGGGCACTATTTAATACGTTTGAAATATACTATTATAAGATTAAAAAAAGAACTAATCCCTTTCCAATAGATCACTCTTTAAACCATAAATTTTGTTTAAATACATTAGGTAAATGGAAAATCTGGATATACATACAATCAATACTTCTAATCAATATTGTGAAAGATTATGTACATTTGCAGGAGGGATCGTTTACAATCCAACTTGCATTTTTATTACTATTGTTTGTCTTTATCTTTATGGTGGGAGATTATTTTCATTTTAATGCGGAAGACAAATTACTTAATTACCTGTCATATATATCAAAAATTATTTTCCTGATCTATACTGTCATGATATTTACCGTCTTGTTAATGGAAAATGAAGCAAATTTCAAAGTGTTGGTAAGTGTGCCATTAATCAGTTTGGTTTATACATTTATTTTCATGAAAAACGTAATTGAGACCTTCAACTCTTTTTTATTTTACTCAATCAACTTTCTGCTCATTATGCTTATTACTATGTTTATTGTGGGAGTAAACTTTGGGACGTTTTACTTTTTTAATAATGAAAGATTTGGGTTTTATACCTCAGAAGATATTGAAATGGTAAATAGCGGGGAAACACTATTTGCTTTATTACAATTATCTTATAAGGGAATAGGTCCATTTTATACTTTCCCTGCACTTAATATTAATCAATCAAGTACTTTAATTGATTACACACCATTAATGGAATTTATTATTGGCAGTATGTTCAATTTAGTTATTGTTGGGTTTTTTATTTCATATTCCGTATCAAAAATTTCAAAAGCTTAGACAAATGACAAATCAGTGTTTCCCAGTGAAGACCATTTCAAAAATTATATGCATTTTTACAACGGGTAGGTCTGGATAGAGTTCTTAGCATTGAAAGAAAGATTTTTTAGGATGTGTATTCTATCTGCAATAAATCAATTTTAGGACTACATTAATGTATGGTGAATGATGACTATTCAGCAAAGTGTTATGTAATTATCATTTTTAATAATTAAAATTAAAAATGAGTAATTGCAAAAACGAAAGTGCTGGTGGATGACGTTCTGCATATAAAAGCGCAGCTCATGATACTTTAGAGCTGCGCTTTTTTTGTGTGAAATCAGATAAATGAATTGTAGGGTGTAAGGGGTGAGATTGATAAAGGGACATCCTACTTTTTACTTATTCAGGAAACAAATGGTTGACGGTAAACGTTTACATTGGTACACTCAATTTTATTAAATCATATATGGAAATTAAAATCATATATGTGATTTTTATGGAAGAGGTGTGCGATGTCAGTAAAGTCAGCCGTTCGTGTAATGGAAATATTGGAGTTACTTAGTGAACATTCAGAGGGATTGACTGTGAAGGAAATCAGTGTGGCACTTTCATTTCCACAAAGCAGTACATTTAACCTTGTACAGACGCTTTGTACAAGAAATTATCTGATTCAGACCGGTACGAAGCAATATAAGCTTGGTCCAAAGCTTATCCATATTGGATCGAATGCGATGGAGGGGCTGGATGTTCAGTCAGAAGGTGAGCTGCACCTGCGTGAGCTGATGGAGGACGTGCAGGAAACGGTATTTATGGCCGTTTTATCAGAGGGTGAGCTTGTCTATGTATCCAAGATGGAGTATAACCGCTCCATCCGGACAGGCGCGAAGATCGGCTCCAGAAAGCCGCTCTATTGCACCGGACTTGGAAAAGCGTTTCTTGCTTTCCTGCCTGAAGCAAAAAGGGACAGTCTCATTGAGGAACAGGAATTAGTCAAAATCACTGAAAATACGATCACGTCAAAAGCCGATCTGATCGAACAGCTGAAGCAATTTTCAGCGCAGGGCTATTCAATTGATGATGAGGAAAATGAAGAAGGCTTATATTGTCTCGCTGCGCCCGTTTTTAATGCAAATAATGAGGTGGCAGCTGCGATCAGTATTGCGGGACCGAAGTATAGGATGCTGCCGAACAAGGAAGCTGCAGCCGGGAAGCTGTTAGCCGTGTCTGAGACAATCTCGCAAAAGCTCGGCTATATCAAATCATAAGGGAGGTTTCACGATGGATGTTGTGACCTTAGGGGAAACGATGGTCTCTTTTACCCCGCAGACGACGGGTCTGATGAGGTATGCGCGCCACTATCAGTCAGCCTTTGCAGGTGCTGAGACGAATACAATGACCGGCCTATCAAGACTTGGTCATCAGACCGGGTGGATCAGCCGAGTTGGTGATGACGAGCTTGGCGCCTCTGTTCTCTCGTTTGTGAGGGGAGAAGGGATTGATGTCAGCCACGTATTAAAAGATTCGACTGCTCCAACTGCTTTAATGCTGAAGGAAATGCTGAATGAGGAACATGTAAGGGTTTACTATTACCGTCAGCGTTCAGCCGCGAGTAATCTGCAGCCGGAAGACATTGACGAGTCATATATCGCCCGGGCTAAGTACTTATACATAACGGGCATCACGCCCGCGTTAAGCAGCTCCTGTCTTGAAGCGGTTCAGCAGGCCATTACATATGCAAAGAAGCATTCAGTGAAAGTTATTTTTGATCCCAATCTGCGTAAAAAGCTCTGGGAGGAGGAACACGCAAGGAAGATTCTGCTTGAACTTGCTGCACAGTCAGACATTGTGCTGCCGGGTATTGCAGAAGGTGAATTCCTCTTTGGCATTCAGGATGAAAAGGAAATCGCCCGGCGCTTTATTGAAAACGGAGCAGGCACAGTCATTACCAAACTGGGTGAGCACGGAGCCTATTATGTATCCGGCGGGGAAGAAACATACGTCCCGGGATTTAAAGTGAAGGCCATTGATCCGGTTGGTGCCGGAGACGGGTTTGCAGCAGGTGTTATTTCTGGTCTGCTCGATGGACTCTCAGGAGAAGAGGCAGTCAGACGCGGGTGTGCTATTGGTGCAATGGTCACCACGACATCAGGTGATATTGAAGGACTGCCGGATCGCAGGCTGCTTGAGAATTTTATGGCAGACAGCAAAGAAGATGTAAGCAGATAGGAGAGGTACATATGAATACTGCATTAACAAGCATACTCGACAGCAAAATGGTCCCTATTGTAAGAGGACAGTCTCCTGAAGATGTGCTTCAAATTGCAAAAGCACTCTATGAAGGCGGCGTTCAGGTCATTGAAATTACGTTAAACTCGCCAGGTGCGCTCAAGTCAATCGAATACGTGTCTAAGGAGCTTGGGGATGTCATGGCAGTAGGTGCCGGTACAGTGCTTGACCCTGAATCAGCCCGGGCAGCATTACTCGCAGGTGCATCCTTTATCCTGTCACCCTCTGTCAATACAGAGACGATTAAAATGACGAAGAGATACGGAGCCGTCAGTATACCGGGCGCCATGACACCAACCGAAATTGTCACTGCATTTGAAAGCGGTTGCGATATTGTCAAAGTATTTCCCGTGACCACACTCGGTCCGGATTACATAAAGGATATCAAGGGTCCGCTTGGTCATATTCCACTGATGCCAACAGGCGGCGTGAGTCTGGATAACTTTGAAGCTTACCTGAAAACCGGTGCAGTGGCCTGCGGATTAGGAAGCTCGCTCGTTCAGTATACAGCAGAAATCGATCAGCCTTACCTGACAAATTTAACAGAGAAAGCAAGACGTTTTACATTGATTGCAGATCAGTTTAAGGGAGGAATCACCAAATGAAAATTACCGGCTATGAGTTATTCCAGGTGCCGCCAAGATGGCTGTTTTTAAAAATTGAAACGGATGAAGGGATCACCGGGTGGGGAGAGCCTGTTATTGAAGGGAAGGCTTCCACTGTCAAGGCGTGCGTGCATGAACTGATGGAGCAGCTGATCGGAAAAGACCCGGCCCGAATAGAGGATCACTGGAATATGATGTACCGCTCAGGCTTTTACCGCGGAGGTCCGATCCACATGAGTGCGATCGCCGGCATTGATCAGGCACTTTGGGATATTAAAGGGAAATTCTTCAATGCGCCTGTTCATCAATTACTCGGAGGCGCCTGCCGCGATTCAATACGCGTATATTCATGGATTGGAGGAGACCGTCCCGCAGACGTCGGCACCGCAGCAAAAGAAGTAGTTGATGCAGGCTTCACCGCCGTTAAAATGAACGGGACAGAAGAGCTTCAATACGTTGATTCTTATGAAAAAATTGATCAGACAGTAGAGCGGATTGCAGCGGTTCGTGAAGCAGTTGGCGACTACATCGGAATCGGCATCGACTTCCACGGGAGAGTACATAAGCCAATGGCAAAAATTCTGGCGAAAGAGCTTGAACCATTCCGTCCGATGTTTATCGAAGAACCTGTACTGCCGGAAAATAACGAAGCGCTCAGAGATATTGCGATGCACACAAATATCCCAATCGCAACCGGTGAACGGATGTTTTCAAGATGGGAATTCAAAAAGCTGCTCTCTGACGGCTACGCTGATATTATTCAGCCGGATCTGTCCCATGCAGGAGGCATCACTGAGTGTAAAAAGATCTTTTCAATGGCAGAGGCATATGACGTTGCAGTCGCACCTCACTGCCCCCTTGGTCCGATCGCCCTTGCTGCGTGCCTGCAGGTCGATGCGACGTCGCACAATGCATTTATTCAGGAGCAGAGTCTCGGGATTCACTACAACGTTGAAAGTGATTTGCTTGATTACATCACAGACAAATCCGTTTTCCATTATGAAAAGGGGCATGTGAACATTCCGCAGGGTCCTGGACTTGGTATTGAAATTAACGAAGATCACGTCCGTAAGCTTGCTGAGAAGGGACACAACTGGAAAAACCCTGTATGGAGACATGCAGACGGCACCATCGCAGAATGGTAGATTGATTGTTTTATCGGAAGATTTCAGAAGGATTTAATAAGGGGAGGTTATTCACATGTCATCAGGCGGTTTAATTATCGTAACGATTCTGGCCATATCTTTACTGCTGTTTCTGGTCATGAAATCAAAGCTCCAGGCATTCGTTGCCCTGCTGATCTCAAGTTTATTCATCGGGATCGCGTCAGGAATGGAGCTTCAGGAAATTATCATCTCAATTGAAGAAGGAATGGGCGGAACACTCGGATTTATCGCAGTTGTCGTTGGCCTTGGTGCAATGTTTGGTGAGCTGCTGAGAGTATCAGGTGGTGCTGAAAGACTTGCGCATACCCTGGTCAATAAATTTGGAGAAGGAAAAGTGCAATGGGCGCTCGGGTTAACGGGCTTTATTGTTGCAATTCCGATCTTCCTTGATGTCGCACTTGTCATTCTCGTGCCGATCATCTACAGCCTTGCACAGAAAACGAAGAAATCACTGCTTTACTTCGGAATGCCGCTGCTCGCCGGACTCGCTGTCACACACAGCTTCGTTCCACCGACACCAGGTCCGATCGCAGTAGCATCTGTGTTAAATGCAGACTTAGGATGGGTTATTCTGTTCGGTGTACTTGCCGGTATTCCAGCCATGGTATTAGCTGGACCTGTATTCGGCCGTTACATAGGAAGAAAAATTCACGTCAAAGTACCGGAATATATCGTTGAAAATGAGTTCAACAATAAAGAATACGAGGAAAAAGAATTACCAAGCTTTCTTTTAGTAGCCGTCTTAATCTTAATTCCATTATTCCTGATTATCCTGAATACAGTTTTAGGAGCGGTACTGCCAGAAGGCAACGGCGTTCGTGAATTATTTACATTCATCGGTCATCCGTTCGTAGCGCTAACGATTTCAACCTTACTGACTTTCTATTTCCTTGGAACAAAGCGTGGCTATACAAAGGAAGAAATCCAGAAAATCGCTACAAAATCACTTGAACCTGCCGGAATTATCATCCTAATTACCGGAGCCGGCGGTGTATTCAAGCAGACACTGATCAACAGCGGTGTCGGTGACGTCCTGGGCAACATGATGGCTGAATCCAGCATGCCATTAATCGTGCTTGCCTTTATCATCGCAACATTCGTCCGCGTCGCACAGGGCTCAGCAACCGTTGCCATGATCACAGCAGCCGGTCTGATCGCCCCTGTACTCGAAGTCGTCGACGTATCAGCACCAATGCTTGGCCTTCTCGTTATCTCAATCGCATCAGGCGCAACCGTCTTCTCTCACGTCAACGACTCAGGCTTCTGGCTCGTTAACCGGTTCTTCGGATTGACAGAGAAAGAGACGCTGCAGACCTGGACTGTGATGGAGACGATTATTGGGTTTGTCGGGTTTGGTGTGGTGTTTGGGATTAGTTTGTTTATTGCATAGGTTTTTTTAATAAAGGAGGACGGAGGAAAGTAATCATTAACATTTTGAAACATCACCTGCGACCCCTTGTGAATTTTTAGAGGTGTTTATTTCGAAACGGAAACTAAATTACCGTATCATAATGTCGGGTAACAGGCGATGATAGTAGGACGGTGAAATCATAGACTTAGTTTAAGTCATTTCAGACACTCTATATATTTCTTGCTTATATCAACTGCAATAAATTTCTCATATAATTAAAATACAGATATACGTTCCTTTTAACTAAAGATACATGACAAGAAAAAATCTCCTCCAAGGGTGAATTTTTAACTTGGAGGAGTTGAGTCATCAAGACTCAAAGGTGCGTTATCCATTGGGTGGATATACACCACAGCATAGCATTAACAATATGATTTTAATATATATATATATGGATGATTCAGTTATTGTCCAGATAATTCACAGTTATTTACCGTATATCCCCATTCTTCTTATGTCTTTCATGCACCACTTCTATAGAAATACTCACCATCAAAGTAATTCGATTTCAGTATCATTCGCCAGACCTTGCGGATAGCGGTATATTAGTTATTTAGATGGCTGATAGTTATTATTTAGTTTTAATGTTTTTTACTAATTTATCTTCTGTATAATTAGTATTACCAATGACGAATGGCACATAAAGTATTTCTCATACACACAAAACCCCCAAGTAGTATTGGGGGTTTTGTGTTAATAAAGACATATTGTAGAGAGTAGCCAGCTTTGCATTAGTAGAGACTTTCGCGATTTAATATTTGGAGAGATCAAGTAACCAAATTCCCTTAAATAAAGTCAGTAAATCCCGTTCCACATTTGCAAGTTTTAGATCTGATCTAAAACTAAACACAACCTGAACTAAACTGATTTTGTTACCTTTATACATTAGAATAATGTTGTACTATATTTTGTTTTCGGTACTGGAAACATGTTAGGTTCTGGAGGTGGAATTAATGAAGGTCCTGGTCGCGGACGATGAAAAATTTTCGAGGCTGCTTGTTAAAGAAACTCTTGAGTGTTTAAATGTCGAGTTAGTATTTGCTGAAGATGGCACTAGTGCTTTGGAAAAGTTATCGAGTGAGAAGTTCCATATTTGTATATTGGATAATATCATGCCTGGAATAACAGGTATCGAGTTAATTAACAAACTTGAAGGTGAATATCTTCCTGAGCATATCATCATGCTTACTGCCAGAGTACAAAAAGAAGATCAGCTAGCTGCCGAAGCTTGTGGTGTGGGACATTATGTGTCGAAACCATATAGTCCAAATAAGCTATACCAATTAATTCAGGAATTAATGTCAATTAATAGTTCGACTACTTAAGGTACCGTCATGCTTGATCATAATATAATTTTTTATCAACAGGATACTAGAACGCTCGATAAGGGCTGTAAATGAGAGGCATTCAAATTAAGAAGTTAAAGCATGACAATATGACTTTACTATACATGATTTTTTGTTAAATGATTCTGGTCTTATTTCCTTTGAACGAGATGGTTTTATGGATTTAACAGGTATCAGTGTTCAGTGTAATGGGACAAATATAAAAGCTCCCTTCCCAGGTTATGCTTAGCTTGGGAAGAAAGCTTTTTAAGGTGTAGTAGTAAAGAAATTAAACAACCAAGCAAAAGCTTCAGTCAAAAAGATGAAGAATGCAGAATCACAAAATGGAAAGAGTTTGATATGCAAAGTATGCCTACAGCTAAGAGGGAGATCCGACGTTGGGAATAATTTATTAGTCAAGATATGTTTTTCATATATTACGTCGCAATTATCCATAACTTCTAAAAATAATAAATGAAACCTCCGTACCTGCCCCGACCTCACTTTTAATTCTGAGACCTTTGCCAAAAGCTTTCTTTAGTCTTCTATTGGTATTGGTTATTCCAATTCTATGGGATTCTTCAAATTTCATTGTGTTTAAGTAGTCAACGGTTTCTTTTTTCATCCCAATACCGTCGTCTTTAATGGTAATTTTCATATTGTATTGATCTTTCTCAGCTCTGACTTCTATAGTATCGCCTCTAGTTTGCTTTACCACTCCATGTTTTAAAGCATTTTCAACGATTGGTTGAATCGTGAGTGTAGGTTGAAAAAATTCACTAATATCCTCATCAATATCCCAAATAATTTTCAACCGCTTGCCAAACCGGACTTTTTCTATAAATAAATATGATTCCGTGATAGACAGTTCTTCTTGTAAAGAAGTAAACCGATTTAATGAGCCTGTATCAAATTTGCTTCTTAAGAGATCACTGAAATGTCCTATAAGGTGTTGCATTTTAATTGGATCAATATCACTGAGTGCACTGATGGAATTCAGTGTGTTAAAGATAAAGTGCGGCTGAATTTGTGCCTGGAGCCATCTTGCTTCGAGTGTATCTTCAAGCTGTTTTCTCATTATATATAAGAGCGCCAGTCCGACTCCTAGTGAAACCTGCCTGTCCTAAATACGATTCTGATAATTCAAGTCAATTGTATAGACGTCACTGAATCACACGCCTGTTAATTGTTTATAAAGGCATCTTCCATCGCTACTCTGCTGATTAAGCACTATAGTGTTCCGTTTTTGCTCGATAAAATTTTACACTTTTGGTCAATCAAAATATTCTGATTGTCTGGATAAAACAGTGGTTCAACAAGAAGAATGCAAAATAGGGGAGGGAGTTGGTTTAACATACGATTATGTAATGATAGAGTTTAAAGTTATAAGCTTTTGGAAAAATCATTTTAAAAATCTTGTTGTGTATCTAAAAAGCTATCGATAAAATACAATTTAAGTATTAAACTAAGCTGTTTTGCATTATACATACAATATATTATGCACTAAATTGTATAAAACGGTTAAAAAGCGGGATCTTTACGGGGTGCCAAACGTAAATTTGTATATTGCTTAAGTTTAGGTGACCAGTCATACAAGGAGGTAGCAATGAATAAGATTAATGACATTTTAGATGCATGGATCACGATCGAACAACTATCTGAAGGCTCCATTAATAGGAAAGATACGTCTTTAAAGCCATTGAAATCTTTAGATGAGAATTGGCATGGTTATTTTAAAAACTTTTTAAATAATCAAAAAGAGATACAGGGCATTTCAGACAATTCTTTCAAAAAATCCGGTTTGGTTTTGTATTTAGACATTTTCAATTTTCAGGAAGTCGTTGAAATATTGAGGAAGAAATACAAGCTTGATAAAACTGATGAAGAAATTAGCAGCTCAGACAAGTTTACGCTCTCAATCTATTTCGATAACGAGTTAAATTTTATTTCTGATAAGTTTTTTTATACAATGAGCGGATATATTCGTAACCATGGAGATTTAATAGAAGATTTTTATGGATTTGAGGAAACATATAAAGAAGATTTAAACAGAGAATTCAGTGAAGATTTCAATACAACCATTACAAAACTTTTCGATCAATACAAAGTATCTCATACAAATTTTCGTTACTCATTCGTGAAAAACCTGGACAATGGAGATGTTAACTTACATTCCTTTTTCATTGAAGATATGAATAAGGCAAAAGCGATAAATAATAAAAACTTGAATAGATATTTTCAGGGATTTTTCGGAGAACGGAAAAATCTTGATGGAAACAAAAAGTCGGAGCACTTTAACCCGAATATTTATGAAGATTGGATCTTACAACCAGAGTGTTATCCATTAGGGCGCTTTCCGAGCAATCCGGAGTATGCGCTATCATTTATGCAACAAACAGCGGTAAATTTGGCTTTAAATGATGCCAATACTCTTCGAAGTGTTAATGGTCCACCGGGAACAGGAAAAACAACATTGTTGAAAGATATATTTGCTGATTTAGTTGTCCAGCAGGCAGTTGAAATCTCACAACTTTCAGACAAGAGTATAAACCGTGATCTGGTCTATTACAAAGAAAAAGGTAAATTTGGTGCTCTGCCAACTTCCATTTCAAGTAAGAATATCATAGTTGCAAGTTCAAACAATGGCGCAGTTCAAAACATTGTAACGGAGCTACCTAAGAAAGAGAGTATTGACGCTACTTTTCAAAACTTGCTAATGGAAGCAGATTATTTTAAGGATATCTCCAATTCTACATTAAGTACTGAAGGTTATGGGAAAAGCAGTAAGATGAAAATGGAGCCTTTGGAGGAAGAAAACTGGGGGGTCTTTTCACTTGAAGGGGGAGCTGCAGCCAATATAAATAAATTATTAATGACGATTGAATTTATCGACAAACATTTAACTGATGATTATCAACCTAATCCAGCTATATATCAGGAGTTTTTAAATCTACACCATCAGTTGAAGAAAAAGAGAGCGGAAGTTCAAGAGTACTATTTAAATGCTGCTAAGCTAAAAAAACTAAGAAAACAGCTAAGAGAATATACTATTTCTTTTGAACGAGAAGCAGAAGAGAAACGAGTGGCTTTAAATATAAGGAAAGAAGAAGAGAATCATAAGTTAATGAGATTAAATAATGAAAATTTGAACCTGAAACAAGATCTAACAAATACGGAAATAGAGATGGAGACTATAACAGATGAATACAATCAAGCTTTAAGAGATTATGAAACAATTCAATTACAAAAGCCTGGTTTTTTAAGAAGAATATTCAATAGGTCACAGGTTCAAACCTATTTTGACCAGCTTAATGGTGCTAACAACAACTTAAAAGCTCTTACACAACAGAAAGTCAAAATACAAAAGCAAGAGAGGAAAATCAATCACAAAATAGAAGTTAATGTATCTAATACCAAAAAGATTGAAAAGATCATTCAAAAATTAGCAACTGAATTTAGCGCCTGGGAAAAAACTAAAAAAGACAGGATCATTAAATATAAAAATGAAGTGCTTAAATTAGAAAAAAATAAAGTTAAACGGGACATAAAAGAAGTTGATTTCTCACTGTCGTATGAGGACTTGCAAAAGTCTAACCCCTGGTTTGAGAAGGATTTTCGTGTGTTGCAGTCTGAGCTGTTTATCGCCGCTTTAAAGGTTAGAAAGCAATTTCTATTTGAAAACGTAAAAAGTTTGAAAGCGGCAAGAATCATTTGGGGGAAGCAATCTGAATACTTAGAAAGAGAAAACGGTAATGAATTAGTAACAGAATCATGGCAGTGGTTAAACTTCGCCATTCCAGTTGTTAGTACTACTTTTGCAAGTTTTGGGCGCATGTTTAAAAATCTTGGTGAAAATTCTATTGGAAATTTGTTTGTCGATGAAGCAGGTCAAGCCCTTCCACAAGCTAGTGTAGGAGCAATATTTAGAAGTAAAAAGGTGTTGGTAGTAGGCGATCCATCACAAATAAAACCAGTATTAACTTTGGATTCGAACGTGCTATCGCTGATTGGGAGACATCACAACGTAAATGAAAAATTTATTTCAACTGATGCTTCTACTCAAACGATTGTAGATGATGCCAGCCAGTATGGATTCCAAAAGAATGAGGACGAGTGGATTGGAATTCCCCTTTGGGTTCACAGACGTTCTAACTATCCAATGTTCACTATCGCTAATGAACTATCATATGATGGGTTGATGGTTCAAGGGAAATCAGAAGCTGCTGCGATAGGGAAGTCAAAATGGTATGATTCAGCCGGGAATGCGAACGACAAGTTTGTTAAGGAACAAGCAGAGTTGTTGAAAAGTTTAATGAAGGAAAAAATTCAGGAAAACCCAAAATTAATTGACGACATTTATGTTATATCCCCATTCAGAAATGTAGCTTATAAGCTTGCTAAAACCTTAGATGAAATTAATTTTACAAAACGTGAAAACGGTAAAAGTACAAATGTAGGAACTGTGCATACTTTTCAAGGAAAAGAAGCAAAGATCGTATATTTTGTTCTTGGGGCTGACTCAAATAGTGCAGGAGCGGCAAGATGGGCTGTTTCTGATCCTAATATGATGAACGTTGCAGCTACCAGAGCGAAAGAGGAGTTTTATGTGATCGGAGATAAAGCGTTGTATGCGTCGTTAGGAAGTAATGTTGCAAACACTACGATTTCTATCATTGAGGACTATAATAGCTGATTTTAAAAAATAAACTTAAAAAATCTCCCTGTCCAAAGAACTGATAATTCAAGTCAATTGTGTAAGTGAAAATCGCAAGTGAGTGATTAAAGCACTTTAGGAAGGCTATGCTGGATCGTTATTTATAAGTGTAACTACAACGATACAAATATACTTAGCTTTTGCTGCTGGACACGCCCATCGGTTTATAGCACACACGCATTGCTTCAACGGCGACTGCACGTCAGTACAGAAGTAAACCGTACCTTATGCTGGGGAGCACAGGCGGTTTGCTTTTTTTGGGGAAAATATCTTCCTGTCCTAAACACGATTTTGACAATTCAATTTGACGTTCACGTATAGAGTCGTCTCCATCTTTCATCATGTAATACTAGCCATGTACAATACGATAAAGGATGGCATCATCCCGAGAAAAAACAACTAATAAAAGAGGCTTTTTTGAGATATGGTCTTTGCATCTACGAAGAAAAGATTAAAAATGGAAAAACCCAAAAGAAAATTGATTTTAATATATAAGTTGTTAATACTCAAACAAATTAGTTACTAAAACATTGAAAGTGACGAAAGTATGGTATTTTAAAACCATGAGTGATAGGGCAGTAACATAACAATCTATTTACGGTGTTTTATTGGTATGACTATCAGGTTAATAAAACACGAAATAATCAGAACGATATATAGTAGATTTGGTAAATTGAATACTAAGATTAAGATTCCAACAGCTACACAAAAAATCAATAATTGGAGATAATCAGCTTCTTTGGTTCTTTGATCTTTCATAACTCTTCTCCTTTTTAACACTGGTTTTGCTGATATAAAATTCAACTGTATTGAACTACTAAAAACATCCTTGAAGAAAGATATTTTTTTCATTATGTAATTACTTTGTGTTTCTAATTAATTCATTAAATCAATATAAAGTTTCCTCATGAGATGTTAAGTTGCAGTTGTTCTAACAATTCAATAATAAGAAAAGAGTTCAATCCACATCAATTAATTCTTACGTAAGTCAAATTTATTTTTCATTCCTGTGACATTATTGTAGCGTTATTTTAAGTTTTAAGGCTTTGCATTATAGCAATCAGTTAATTTTTTGAACTAATTTGTTAATTTGATTTGCTTTACTTCATATGAATTCTCTATTTCAGCTGTTGGTTCAATAAAATAAAATGATACAGGAATTCTTTTAAAATCGCTCTTATAAATTTCTTTACATCAATAAAAATCTTTTGTTAATCTGTGCTGAATATCAAATGGTTATAATTATGCTTCTTCTTCATTTTGGAAGTTTTCTCATCAAGTAAACAAGCTTAAAATGATAAGCCTTCTGTAAATATGAAGAAATTCTACATGTTTGTGATGAATATTCGAAACTACTGAAAAAGCACCTTACGTCGAGGTGCTTTTTTGTATTGTTTTTCACACTAAAAAAGGTTTTTTGATTTAGGGATATTTGCTGATATTTCCAGTTGTAAATGCGACTTTCTTTACACAGCATAACTGCTAAGCAGGAAAGTTTTATTCGTCACTAAACGAATAAAAAGAAATTTATAAGAACCTGTTCAGTCGGATAGGTGAAAATAGGAAATAAAAATAGTAAAAGTAAAAGGAGGAAATGACCATGCAGACATTTACAATCCGTAACGAAAAAGGAGAAATCTTTCATGATGTGATTCAACCCGCCGTCTGTTTTTGCAAAACAACTGGAACGCTCTTCAAAATCGATGAGTTGGATATATGCAGTGACTTTGCGAGAAAAACTACAATACGCTATCTCGCAGCGGCAAAACACGGCATTATTACTGATAAAGAAGCAGAAATGATGATCGGGGATATGACGATTATGGACCTTCCAAAAGACCAGTTTGAAATCGACAAAGTTTATCAGATCAGGGGCTATGTAAAAAGCTTATATGAAAAAAGCAGAGGAATCGAAACATAAAGTTCACAAAAAGTCAGTAGTTACTAGGATTTCAAAGGAAATATACTAACAGAGTTACTATTTTCATTAAATTAATTGAAGGATATCAAACCTTGAAAAAGGTGATACCAATGAACAGGAAAATTCAACTGATTTTTGAATCCAGAGCAGAGTATCCGCAACTCGTTGCAAAAGAATTAAATTTACGAGCTAAGAATATTTTCATACATGAATATCTCTTTCAACCCTATGTAAAAGCATTTACGCCAATTGGAGAATACAGACCCAAATTTAAAATGGATTGGAAATCAAAAAAAGCCTATATCGAAACTATTGTCAAAATCAGTGAGTAATGTCAGTGAAGCCTTCAAAAAGCATTGAGGGCTTTTCGTAAATCTCAAATATGCAGTCAAAAGATATTATTTATTATTAATGGTCAATCCTATATTTAATTCCCTTCTAAACCATATCTGTGTGATTGCTGAACGAGACCTCTTTATCCTCACATCTGCCTGGCTGAACCTGTTAAAATTGTCTGATCATTTTTCGGAGTTTTGGGAAGAAGCAAGTGTACTGATTAAACGATCCTGAGCTAAATATGAACCATGAAATGAACGTGAATTATGAATGGAGGTCATTTATATGAATAAAGTGAAAAATACTAACTTATTGATAGCAAACTATCAGGGTGCTAAGTCATTTGAAGATTTCCCATACAATGACCTGGCAGAGTTTGATGAACGACTTTTAGAATATATTTCTCACTTTTTTACTGACAATCATTTTTTGTGTATGGAAAAATCAAGTGAGGTTGTAATGGAAGTAATGTGTCAGTTTTGTCTGGATGATTATCATAATGGATATGAGATTTGTCAACGTTCTTCCATGATTAAGATAAGTATTGATGAAAACACAGAAAAGAAGCTATCTATTTGGAAAGAAATCATGGGGATTTGGAGTGAATTTTCAGAAGGGTACTTTATATTAACCGTTTGCCACAACTGCCAATATTGGTTCGTGGAAGAAAATCCGAAATTGTGATTCATTCTATAACTAATTCCGTCTGCTAAAAATAAAATAGTGTCTTTTCCTCTGTTTGTCAAACTTTTAAATAAGAAACTTTTTCCAATGAGCATTTTTATAGTTATCCATTTTAGTAAGAAATGAGGTGTATTTTTGAAGAAAATTATCTTAACTGTATTAATAGGAACTTTTAAGGCGGGATGTTCAATTGAAGCATGGAAGGCGGACCCGGATAAAGAGAAAGTTATGTTTGAATTTAAAAAAGAAGATGATGCTATGAGCGAAGACTAATGAATGTTGAAGGTGAAAATGAACTTTGAATTATCTTATTGATATGTAATTATTATAAATAACAAATCCGCATTAAAATTTGATATGGCATTCTCATAATGGAAGATGATAGTTAAAATAGCGAAAGTATATTTAGGCAGGTTTGATGCAGAATAGCGGAAGCGACTATATCATATGTGAAAAACATTCCATAATGATACAATCACCTCCGTCCCCCTTGTATCACCCGCAATCCTGTAAAACTACAAAAGAAATTTCAGTTCCTTCATCGATATCGCTCTTAATCATTAATCCCGTACTATATGCTTTTTCCAATCTTTTGTTGGTATTTGTCAGACCGATCCCGAAGGACTCTTCAAATTTCTTTTTGTTGATTTTTTCTATTGTTCTTTTGTCCATTCCAACACCATCATCTTTGATGATTACCAGCATATTATCGTTGTCTTTTAATGCTTTGATTTCAATCGTCCCACCTTTTGCCCTGTTCATAATGCCGTGTTTGATTGCATTTTCAACAATCGGCTGAATAGTAAGGGTAGGAATGAAGAATTTATCCGTGTCAGGGGCGATGTCCCATATGACGTTCAGCCGATCACCGTATCTGACTTTTTCAATGAATAAATATGATTTTGCGATTGAAAGTTCTTCCTCCAGAGATTTGAGACGGTTAAATGATCCTGAATCGAATTTACTTCTTAATAGGTCACCGAAATGACTGACGAGCTGCTGCATCTTATCTGGGTCAATTGAACAAAGCGCGTTAATTGAATTAAGTGTGTTGAAGATAAAGTGTGGCTGGATTTGAGCCTGTAGCCACCTTGCTTCAAGTGTTTCTTCAAGTTGTTTTCTCATTTTATATGATAGGGCCAGAACAAATCCGAAAACCCACCCCATTACATGTGGAATATAAGCAATGTATAGAAATGTCTGAAATGCATGTTGTGTAGAACCGATCAGTTGAACTTCTATCTGTCCATCAAACGCTAGGTACCACCTGTAAGAAAACACAGGAACAAGCACCGAAAATGATATCGCTGCATATAGATGAACGAAAAACTGGGTTTTATCAGTTTTATAAAGAAGAGCAACGGCAGAAGAAATACAGATGAAAACGACAGCTGCGTCGTGAAAAAGGTATCTGTTCGTTGGATTCATTTGGTTTATATAAGCCATTACAATTGCTAGTCCACATAATAAGAAGATGTACTTCAGACGCTTTTGTTCATCTCCAAAACCTCGAAATCTTAAAATGCCTTCCAGTAGTATCAGCGCCCCGATGATTGTGCCGCTATTATTTATAAAAACAACAAGGCTTCCATGGAAAAATGCTGAGGGTGCAAACGAAATAAATGATATCGCAGCAGATAAAGTCCATAACGCCGGACCTTTAATCGTTATATTAATTCTCCACAGATGAAGCATTAAGGCAAACGACATGAAACTTAAAATCATGATCACCAGAGTAAGCGTTTTCAAGTCTGCTACAATCATCTATGTTTCCTCCTCCTTTTCATTAAAACATAAATTTAAAGTCTGAAGTTACTTTGATATCAGTAATTTGAAAACCGGACAGTGAAACTCAAGCACTGTCCGGTTTCCTGAAAATTTTTAATCGCTACAAGACTTTATATGAAAGTCAAAAGGAAACTGTATAAATCTTATTTTACCTTTTGAAGACAGACAGTTCAATTTGATTGTTGAATATTTGTGAAAATTCACAAGATAAATTAGAAATAACTGAGAACTGAAACAGAACAAAACAAGATCTGAAAAAATGGAGTTTTCAGTATCCTTTTACTAGTATGTTTTCGTACTGTGTTTATTTTCATATCTGAAATTTACTGATCGGCTTTATGTATATATTAAAAGACTACACAATATCCTGGGGAGATGTCTTTAATTAAAATACTGATCGCAGATGATAATATTTATCAGGGCTGCTCGTTAAAGAAAAGCTGGAGTGTTTAAGTGCCGGGTTAGTATTTGCTGAAGATATCACTAGTGCTTTAGAAAAGCTATTAAGTGAGAAGTTCGATTTTTGTATACTTGACAATATTATGCCTGAATTGACTGGTCTTACGTTAATCAAAAAACTTGAGGGTGAATACCTTCTCATACGGATCATTATGCTGATTGTCAGTTCAAATAAGGCAGGTCTTCTTACTGAAGAAGCCTGCAATGTGGGATATGATTAAACCATATAGCCCAATTAAACTTTACAAATTAATCAAGCAATTAATAGTAGATAAAAAATCATATTGCTTAAGGTTTATTCTCTTCAGAATAAAAATACGAATGCAAAACTCAGCTTTAATTAAAATTGCTAAAAAAAGGTGAGGGTAAACACATTAACCAGGTAAAGAATGAGTCAATGAATTAAATTCAAATGATTTTTTGTTTAAAAATGATTCAGGTTTTATTTAGAAATACTATTCAAAAAATATTGTACATTGTATATTATCGAATATGCCATCTGTCATGTGGCAAATCTCTTTGTCAATATACATAAAAGCCCTTTAATTAATAGGGCTTTTATGTATCTATGATCTATCAGTGTAATGAAATTAATCTATAAGCTCGCTAACAAGTCTATGCATAGCCTTGTCAGCGGGCTTTTTGAGTTTTATATACAGCGAAAGGGTTGAGATGTTCTGCCGACGGACATCCAGATTATAAGTGAAATAAGTAATCTTACAGGTTTTCTTTCTCGTTTTAATGATTGAAGTTCAATTTTCTCTTTTCTTGTCATTACTTGTAAAAAAAGAAGTGTTTTCCGGCGAAGCATATACCTTAAATAGCACATGGCGCTATATTAAATAAAATCTGTAATAAATGTTAGTTTTTAATCGGTTGAATAGAACTTGTTCAGTCGCTCTTTTTAAAATGAATGAAGAAGGAAATCCGGATGAAAATTCTATATGGATATAAAGACCCTGAGATTCTGTGCAGTGATAATCTACGAATGATTTCATAGATTTTTCAGCTGTAAGTTTATAGAAGAAAAAAGGAAGGTGATGATCATGTCTATTACACTTAAAAATCAATCTTTATTACGAGCTGAAGAGCATATCATCGGTCATCAGGTCAACGGACTTGGGTTTATGGGTTCAGGTATCTCCATGCAAATAAAAAAGGAATTTCCGGATGTTTTTCGAGGGTATCAA
This sequence comes from Jeotgalibacillus haloalkalitolerans, assembly GCF_034427455.1. Classification (NCBI taxonomy): domain Bacteria; kingdom Bacillati; phylum Bacillota; class Bacilli; order Caryophanales; family Caryophanaceae; genus Jeotgalibacillus; species Jeotgalibacillus haloalkalitolerans. The sequence continues at coordinate 810,648 of NZ_JAXQNN010000001.1, forward strand.
AAGTATGTGAATTTCCACCCGTCAGCAGAATCCATGCTCGGACACAATCTGATGATTGCAACGAACCAAATGGATATTAATGAATTTGACCGTAACTCCCAGTATAAAATCATTTCTAACCTTTTTGGTCAGGCTCGCATAGGACGATCTGAAAAACAAACAAATGAAAAAGCGCTGAAGAGGGCGCTGATTCATTTGAAAAATTTTGCTGAAGTTAATGAGTTGTCAGTTGCTTTACCATACGGCATTGGATGTGGAAAATCAGGAGGTGATTGGAGAGAAATCGAGCAGATCATCCAGGAAGTTTTTTCTGATTACGCTGTCACATTATATCAAAGTGATGAAATTGCTGAGCATTCGCTAAAGAAAAATATAAAAATTACTCAATCAATATTTTGAGGAGAAGAGTAGTTGCACAGCAGATCCATTGTGTTAAGGCAATTACAGTGAAGGAGAGATTTCTTTGAAGAAGGTAAATATGACACCCGAACAATATAAAGCGCTCAGGGAGTACATTAAAAGTCAGCCTGATATAAATTTTAGAACCCTGATTTGTCATTGGGAAGCAAATGAACTTTCAAGAGTCATTAATGAGATGACATACGAACAGGTATCAGCCGCTTATTTTGGTGAGCAGGTTTGCAATATTGTGCCGGACCTTATGGACTCTCAAATTTTGAATCAGCTGGAGGCATTTAAAGCATATAACAATGGTGAACAGGTTCAACTTTTCTTCTCTGAGGAAATAGGGTGGGTGGATGCAAATCATTATTATGAACCGGCATTTTTTGATAAGAACGTTCAGTTCAGAAGAAAATGCTGAACATTTAATGACGACTTTAACCACTCAGCCTGCTGTGACTCTTTAAGGTCAGTTGCATTTTAGCAATTTATCATACAAACGTCATAGAGGATAGGAAATCAAACGTGAAAGGAAGAATAGATTTTGTTGAAAAAAATATTACTTACAGCAATTATTACATCTGCATTTTCGCTTACAGCTGCTTGCGACTATGACAGGGAGCTTATATTACTGCTGAATGAAATTAATCAGATCATTGACACGGTTCCAGAGGCGGAATTAAGCGGAAGAGAAGTGCAGATAATTCGGGTAGTGGATGGGGACACAGTAATCGTGAACGATCAAGATAAGGAAGAAATGATCAGACTGCTCTTAATTGACACCCCTGAGAGTATCCCCCCATCCAAGGAAAAAGAGTATCTGGGAGAATCTTCATCTGATTTCGCAAAAGTAGCGCTCAATAAAGGCGATACTGTTACTCTGGAGATTGGTAATCCTGATCGGGACGCATACGGGAGACTTTTAGGCTACATATGGGTAGATGACACGAACTTTAATCAACTTATGATAGAAGAAGGATTTGCACGTGTTGTAAATATCAGCGAACCCAATACCAAATACCTGGATGAATTTATCCGGGCAGAAGAACAGGCAAAAGAACAAAAAATTGGTATCTGGAGTGTACCAGGGTATGTAACTGAAAATGGATTCGATATGTCCGCTATTGAATAGATTGAAACTACCTGAGCAATATCTGATGTATCATTTTAGGAGAATATTCAGATCAATTTTTGTAATAGTATATCCATCGAACTGAGTATAAAAGGTAAATACTAAAATGAAATGCCTTAAAAATTTATATATCAGTCAGGTCGTAAACTTCAGTTAGGTTTGCCACTTATAAAAGGGGGATTAAGAAGTTTGCGTGAGGGGGCTGTCCGCTATTCAGAAGGTAATGGTAGGTTGTTATACATGTGCTATGGAATTATTCTTATGTGTAAGAAACAGCCGGTTCTTACCAAAGACTATAATGATATACAAATAGATCCTATTTCAATAAAAACCGATCATAATATTGCAGAGAAATTTTCTTTATCATTCTTGATCACTCAGGATGGATGTTCATGTGACTTTTTTCATTCATACAGTCATCAACCTTATGATCGTGCTCTGAGAATTAAACTAAGTTTGATGATTCATGAAATCTATCTTCAACAAAAACCGATTGGAATCTACTACAAAAATTTTGAAGGGGACTACAGCACTGCTAAAATGATATTCACTAAATCGCAAGAGGTTTATCACGTGGATGAAGAACTTAGTTTTTTAAAAGAGGAGCAGGTTTTTTATTTTGTTGCTGCCCCTGTTGATGTGTGATGTGATACAGGGGGATGACGGTGTTTGTATCCGCCATCCCCCTGTATCATACAAAACACAAAAAACCTCCCGGAACAAAGAGGTTTTCTGCGTGTTAGTGAAGTATTTTTTGGCCACTTTTCCGTGGCAGTTTTTATTATACAGGGATTGAGTTTTTTTGAAATAGTAAAACTGATCATCAACTTAATGATTGCTGAACAGTTTTTGAGCAGTGGTATTTACTAAATGGTATGAATTGAGATGTTTAATTCAAATGAAGTTCAAAGATTAAAGATTCTTTTTGTTATATTTATGGTATTGCTACATTGTACATAGAAGAAACTTAAGATCTATTTATTTCGTTATGGTTAACAGCTTTTCCTTAAGAAATGGATATGTATATTATTTGTTCAGATACTTTGTAAATATCGGTTAGTTTTGCTGTTTGTTTTGTGACGATAGGCTTTATAATAATTATTGCCTCTCTCTAATGGCGTTATATGGATGATGTACGGCCCAGTACACACAAAAGTCCTCATCTGATAAGGGCTTTTTGTGTGAAGAAAATCTATATTAAATCATTTTATCTAGTGAATGAAAAGTCAGTAACAATAGACTTTAAAGGACTTTGTAAAGTGTTCAGTTTTGTTATTTATAAACCGTTCAGAAATATGCCAGTACCCGTTCAGTTTAACTATTTTGAAATTCGCAAATAGGGTATATAATTTAAATCACCAATTGGCTAATTGGTAACACTACGACTCATTTACAGACAAAAACCTCCCACAGCGCCGGGAGGTTTTTGTGTATATAAAACTAATTTATATTAACAGAAAATTCAAAATAATATTAGTTTCTCTTCAGAAGGAGGCACTTATGAATCAGGATGAGTTATTCAGAGAATTGATTAATGCAGTTATATTGTTCGAAAAGTGTGATGAATCAGCCTTGAACAATTTGATCAATGTTCATGAGGTGCTGTTATTGAATGAGCCTGACAGGATTCCTCACATGCTGACTGATTTTGTTCAGCTTTTATCTGAAAAACCGATGATTGGGTTTAAGAGTTTCAGCGATATACAGCTTCCTGTTCTGTTGGATATTGCTTCATCTCCTTTGGTGAGCGGTAAGGAGATAGAGAAGGCTTTGGAGGAATGGGATCTGAAAAACAGTAGTGCAGTTTTCACCGGTTTGGAAGCAGATCAGCGCGTGATGAGAGATATTTTATTTGAATGCAGAGACATGAAGAACCAAAAAGCTGCCCAGGAGATCTATACCAGAATTAGATTATTTGTATATAATCCGGCTTTTGTTAAAAGTCATTTGAGAGCAAAACCTTTTGCGAATGTGGTGACAGAAAAGCAATTGGACGATTTCATAAATATGCTTGCAACAGAATATGACCTGCTGCCCACTATTCCCCGTAAGATAAAGCAGCTTTATGAGAAGGTAGAACTTTCAAATGCGATGACTGTGTGCCCTGTATGTTACAGAATCAGAACTGGTTTAAATATTTGTACAGACGATTCAGTGTGCTTTTCTTCCAAACAAAAAAACATGATGAGTCCCGTGATGCTGGTTGAAGATATTCTGGCGAATAACCCTGAAGTCAGAATTAAGTCAGATATTGAGAATGAAACGTTTCTGCAACCGAGAGCGGGGATCTTCAAGTTTAGTATTTTACCGGGACTGTCAGAGTGGAGAATAGCAAAGAAGTTAAAAAGGAGATTACCTTTAGAATTATTGTTATTTCCTGACCTGGAAATGAAAGGTGACATAAAGATCACTTATCGTGGAGCCTCGTTGTATGTGGATGTAAAGGACCAGAGAGATCCGCTGAAGCTCGGTCAGTCGCTTAGGGCACAGGGCAACAGACTGCCTGTCATTGTGATTACCTCTAATAGAACAGCAAATAATCGATCGTATATGGAGTTATTGAAACGTGAATTACCTAATGCAGTTTTATTGAGGGAGAAGGAACTCATTCCCTATGTCATAGAGTATTTTCATTTACCCGGGAGGCTGGTGAAGTCATGAGACAATCATTTAAACATTTATTCACAGGTGTATATTCAGATCAATTGAAGGACATCCGTCGTATGCTTGATGACAATCAACCACTTTTATATGTCGAATATTTGTTATATGCGGTATCAAAATGTCTGCCGGACAGACCAATTGATGGAAGGCTGTATCCGCTGAAGCAGGTAGATGTCGTTATGCTTGGACAGCCTGAATATTTTGTGAATGAGACGCTTAACTCAGTTTACTATCAGCATACGTTATTTTTAATGCAGCCGGAATATGACCGATATGCATTTAACAGTTTGGCAGAGCGTTATTTTAACCTTCCGTCCCATTGTCGCCTTTATGATCTTGTAAATGGAAGTGATGGTATTAAGTGGGTAGTTAAAAGTGAGCGCTGTGCATTTCACGAAGATGAGCGGACGAAGATGTACGATCAAATTCTTGAGGATAGATCTGTCATTGCACATAAGGAAAGTAACCTATCCTTTATTTCTGCAAAAGATAAATATTCAAAAATTATTTTTCGTAAAGGTCAGCGGGATATCGTGAAAGACGTGAATATTTACCCTGAAGAATGGTTAAAAGATCAACATTCTTTTATTTTGACTGATCATATCCGGGAGGTTCAGAAAAATAAATCGCCCCTTTCTTTTCAGGGAGATACGATCGACTTAAAAGAACTGGCTGAGGAATTAAGTGAGAAGACCGGAAAAAATTATTATAAAGAAGTGGTTCAACAGATTTCACTCGAGTCTTTACAGGGGAAGTCAGTTTTTTCACTTAATGAAGTGACTCATCTGATCGGCCGTACAGGCAGTGGGAAAAGTGTGATTAGAGATTTAGTCGTATATTATGCGAAAAAGAATGGTAAGAAAATAACTTTCCTCGAGCACGATGTAAATACGTGCCTGGAGTTGAAAAAGCACTTTGAGTCGCTGGGATTGAAAAGTGCAGTATTCCTCTCAGACAAAAAGCAAAATCATTACATGAATCAATATGCAGGAGCAAATATGAAGGGCGAGACCCTGTTTGACTGGTTTGCACAGCACAGGGAAATGATAGATACGCTTGATACAGGTCATTACACAAGAACATTAAAAAAACACATTACGGGTTATGATGATCCGCAGCTTAAGGTCATGGTGGAGGATGATGAAAAGAAAAGTTTTCGTAAGGCAGTCCCTCCTGACTATGATAAAAGTGCGTCTTTTAAAAGAATTGAACGATTAATTGACGCTGATATCTGGATAGGAAATTATGCTTCTTTTCTAAGATCAAAAGTGCCTTTTTTTGCTGATCATTATGAGCGGACCTATCTTGAAGTTGCCTGGTTAAGAAGTGATTTGCTGGTAGTCGATGAATATGATTTTGCTCAGCAGCAATTTGACCATATGTACATTGAAAAACTTGATCTCGTTGCAGCAGGTCAGGAATACAACAAGTCTTTTATTGATGAATTAACAGGGTTTTCGGCCAGGGTTAATAAACATGTTGCTGACCCTTTTGCCAGAAGCTATATCCAGACGATCTCTAATGCAGCAATGATCAGCCGCCATTTATATGGAAGTCATTTTCAAAACCACAGGATTGTAAATGCAATAAGAGACGGCTTCTTTTCACCTGAAAAACTGTTATATCAATGGAGAAGAGATTTTATTGAGGAGTCAGGCTGGCTCATTGAATGGGACAGGAAAATCATGAATCCTGTATCAAAATCGGGTATTTTTGAAGAATTGTTTCAGTTTTACTCACATAAAGATCCTCAGAAATATGGAATTTTATCCGAAACTGATTTGATTAACCGCTTGATAGCTGAAATGCAGGCAGATGGTATACGTTTCAATGAAAAATCACTATCACAGCAAAGATACATGACCGAAATGCTTGCTTTTATTGTATGTCTTTCCTATTTACATCAATATACGGGGGTGCTGATTTCCGGTAATCAGGTTTTTATGAATATGGTACCTGGGGCAGGTGAAGCATATACTTTTTTACCCGGCAAAAGAGAACCTTATATCCCGGCACCGCTCATTCCCAATTTACTGCTGTACAGGCTGACTTCAGGAGCAGATGGTCGTATTGATAAAATGGAACTCGCTTATTATACAGGTACTGGAAGGGAAGTGTTGAGCCGGCTGCCGGAACTGTTCCGTCATATAGAAACAACACCACCTCCGGACACGATATTTCTTTCAGCCACCAGCTATATGCCTGGTTCCAGCTTCAGCCATACAGAGATAAAACCTGACTGGCTGATTGTGAATAAAAATCAATCCACACAAAAAATACATTTATTTTATAACCCTGTTATGGAAAGAGCGGGGGATGAATTGAAGGCAATTTATGTATCAGGTCAGCGGGATGAATGGTTGAAAAAGGATGCCATTCAAAACTTAATCAGACTGCTTGAACTTAATCAGCAGTTTGCTAAAGACCTGAAACGAATGAATGATGGACAGGCGTATAAAAGAATGATCGGGTTTCCCGTACCTTCTTATAAATTAGCTGATCAGGTTGGCCAGGCTTTGCTGAAAAAGGGGAATATGAGTGTCAGAGTATTATATAAAGAAGGGAAAAACGAGCGTCCTTATGATTCTGAGATTCATCTGTTCAAACACGAACTTACTGATTTGCAGGAACATACCCCGGATTGCTTCGTCTTCGTTACGTCAGCGATCGGCAGAGCTGTCAATCTTATGCAAAAAAACAGTTCAGATCATGCACTAATAGGGACAATGTATTTTCTCATCAGACCTTATCCCGTCCCTGAACAAATTGAGGACATCCTATTCTGTCTTCATTCACAAAAGCCGGTGCTGATGGAAGAATGTCTGAATAAAAGCGTAACACCACTGCGCGGATGGCAATTATTTGATCAGGTTCATAAAAAAACGTTCAGTCTGTATGGGAAGCTATTGCACGCTAAGGGATTTTGGCGTTCGTTATCTGACAATCAAAAAGAGATGCTTGCTAAAAATATACTGGCGGAAATGATGCAAACGATTGGGCGGGGATTTAGGGGGAGAAATGAATTAACTGTTTATTTATGTGATGCTGCATTTGCAAAAGAAACTGCCGGAAGTGCGCTGCCAGTTCATCGTTTTCGTCATGAACCATGTGATTCGATTCAATCAAGTCTGCTTGCTCAAATTGAATATCTGCTCACTACATCTGCTGATCCGTTGCTGAGACATTTGTATGAGCCGTTAATTGATACAATCGATGGTATTGCGTTAAAGAAGAACAGAAGGAGCTGGTATGATGAATATACAGTCAAAAGTTAAAAAATATATTCAGCCACTGCGCTATACCATTAACCAGCAGGAGTTAAAAAAGATTAAACTCCTGACTGTAAGGCTCCCTGACCAATGGGCGAAAGCGATTCTTCAGTTCGATTATCAACAGTCACCTAGAATGAAAGGTATTATTGAGACCATTCGTGTTGAACACCCTGAGATTATTTACACTGATTTAAGTGAAAAAGCCAAAGCACAGAGAATCCCATTTTTATATGTAATAGAAAGTGAGAACACCAGAGAATCACTTACTGTCATCATGGAGAAAATCTATGAATATATGGTCAGGGAATCAGCATTTGAAAAGGTGACGCCCTCCTACATGTCATATCAATCTCTGAAAAATGGCTGGAGTGCTGAGACTTATCATGCCAGTGACCTGATAAAGGTTACCGATCAGTATCGATTTATTCCTGCCCTCCTGTCGTATCTATCCGTTCAACAGCCACTGGAATTAAAGGAAGGCCGGTCGAGAGCATTTACAAGAGTCGCAGGTGTTCATGAAGGCCATTATATGATCCTTTCGCAGCCTTACCGAACCGGACAACTGTATGTTTATTCAAATGCAGCTTACTTTAGTGTGGAAATACCACTTCGGCCTTTTGAAAATGATGAACTTGTTGTCAATCTTCACCTTTCAGTTCGTTACTGGCCTGTATCGAAGGATAACATTACGTATAAAAGCTGGAAGAACTATTTTTCTCTGCTCTCAGGAACATTTTCTCATGATGGCTCTACTCTGTTGTATTCTTCACAGGTGAAACTTGATCGGCTTAACCAGAAGCTTGAGATCAGGAAAGGTCAAGAATATTATCTTAAAGAACGAAAAATTTTACCGGAATCAGTGTTAAATGATTTACAATCATACTGCGAAAGAGGAATCGATCAGGAAGAAGATTTTGCAGGTATTGCGCTGTCACAGGAAAACAGGTCATGGTTTGGAGGGAAATTTGATCAGTCGAAAATTCCTTCAGGTATGACACCAAGAGAGAGCGAACTTTTTTACGAAGCTTTTGCCGTACATCTCCCTCTGTTAAATGCTACAGAACATTGGGTTGAAGTACCGAAGCAATTAAATGGTGTCTCCGTGATAAAGTCCTCTTCTCATAAAGATGCTTACTTCCCTAAATTCGACGATTTTTATCTGCCGGATTCTATCTCTGAACTTACGCTCAATTTATTTGTGCCTAAAGGAAACAGGTGGGCAGACTATTTTGTTGAAGGGTATTTCAATGAGAACAGTCATCGATATGTTTTCTTCAATAAAGTATCGGACGTTCAATGGGAGGTCGCATTTTATGATAGAAGGGTACAGTTATCGGTCAATATGATTGAAACAGAATTTGCTCATCTTCTTAAAAGAGAAAAAGAAGATAAGTGCGAAACAATTAAGGCAGAACTTTCTCAATACATGAATTCAAAGCCCGGGAGTCTGAATGTGTTCTTTCTGGCAGATTACCATCAGCAAAAAGGTAATGGGGCGGGAACTTATCGAAATGGGGACCCAAAAAAAGAAATCAGAAAGGCATTTGCTGATGAGGGGTGTCATGTTCAATTTATGAATTATCCACTGAACGAACCTGACTTATTTCAACTAACCTCAGAAGTTAAAAGCAGGTTCAACCATAGTTTTCTGGATGTCCTTAGCAAGCATGGTGTTAGCAGAAGGGTCATGAATCAATCAGTAACGATACTTAGCGTTTTAGTCGATCCTTCAGGCAGGATATTTTTTGCGAAAAGAATGCCTGGAGGAGAATGCTTTTTCAGTCTTCCGGGACAGGCGTGGGTCAATTCATATGAATCAGTCAGATTAGTGATCGCTTCACGTGCTATTAAATATGATTCTGTAATTAAATTTCTGGCGCGGGAGTTAACATTCATTGACGGTCCAGTGCAGCTGTATGTGAGTGGAAATATAAAAAGAGAAGATCATTTCTTTAAAAACGGTTTGTATTTCACTGATAGTCATTTCCTGCTAGAAGCATTTCCGGAACTAAGTATAGCCCGGATTAATACAGGAAGTGATGTCCCTGATTACTATGGAAGCAGCTATAAAAGAAGCAGAGGAGATAAAACAGGACATCCTGCGTGGCGTGCGAGTCTTATAAAAGGACTATACGGTCATCCCGCTCAAAAAGATGTTTATTATTCAATTGCAGCCAGAGGAGACACCATACAGTACTCACCTTCCCGGCAGCGGGACAACTACCATGTTGGCATCTATAAAAGAAGCAGGATTGTTGAAATTGCGATCCGGAGTAACACTGAATGTACAGAAGATATTGCGTATACTGTTCATTTAATGAGAAACGTAAACATTGCGTACCAGAAAGAAACGAATTTACCGAGCCCTTTAAATGAGATTGACAAGGTGATCAAGGATTTCCGGTGAATGGTCAGTTCGCTGTTAATCGATCGGCATGATCAATTTCTGGCATAATCCAATAAGAAAAGCCTCCAGAGTAGCAACTGGAGGCCTTTCTTAACTGGTGATTTGATGGTTTAGCCAATATCATCCTATTGGCAATTTTAATTATACAATCCTTCTGAAAAATAGAAAGAGCGAAACTGAAACAGAACTACACGATTCCTGAACGGTTTCTTAAAAAATGTTTCAAGGATAGTAATCAGAATTAGTGAAAAATGGCAATAATGAAGTGGTAATTTATTACCTTCCAGTCACGACACGTCTTGTTGTTAGGCGGACGATCAGACGAATTGAATGGTATAAGCACAAAAACCTCCCGGGCAGGAGGTTTTTGCAAGTAGTGAATTTTTTGTCCACTATGCAGTGGTAGTATTTATTCTACAGTAAATATTTATTTTATATACAGGTAATCTGAATAAAATCTATTCTTTAAATGAACGATAACTTAATGAAGAAAGAGGTATCTATCGCTGCTTGACATAGTATCTTAAAATTAATTTTATCATGATCACTTTTATTTGATGATTATTTCGACAACAGAGATGGATTTATTATTGTGGAAAACTCAGGCGGATCTGCTAATGATAGTGAGATAATCAGACTAGAAAATATTGCAAAAGCTCAGGCAAGAAAAAGAGGCAGATGCAGCCAGCCATGAAGAAGAACCTGACATTGCAGTTGAAAACCGTCCAGATCCTCAACAAACAACAGAACGAAATGAAGTTGAATTAAACGCCACGTGTTTGGATTAAGCAAATAGCATTTATAGGGGAATGCTTGTCCAGGCAGATAATTTATATGGTGATAATGATCCGGCTAACGGTTTCTATGGCTCCTATTACACTGAATGGGATGAATTATTGCAAGCGTTCTGATATACGTTAAAAGATACATAATCTGCTGATGAATTTAAATGAGCAAGAGTAGATTCAAGAGAGTGGCTCTTTATAAAAGAGAACTTTTTTAAAGAAATGCCGGATGAAGCAGCTTCTGCCAGATTAACATCATCGGGTCAGTAATGTGATGTAACGAAGAATCGGACTTATATTATAATTGAAAATGTATGAAGTAGTTCTGAACGATCCACCTGCTTGTATATTTATTGTTCAGTTCGTATTCATCTTTGATTCAGATAGTCACTTTACATTGTCGGCAGGTGAAGTATAATAAAGCATGTCAATTGTTAATTGACTGACTATTCATACCTAATGTACGCAAAGCCCCCCATGCAGCTCTGGGGGTTTTTGTGTGCTCGAAATGAGACTAATCTATTTCTTCTTTTCTGATCGGTACAAAAGAGAAGGTATTATGGATAATGACAATCTTTTTTCTTTGTTAATGTAAAACGCATCTCCTGTGCAATCAGACGATTTCACAGGAGATGCGTTTTATTGACTAATGAGAACTATTTAACGTTAGGTGTGTTTTGTGAAGCACCAGCTACTTCTATCCCTGTTTCTTCTTTTACATAGAAAAGGGACTTAAATACCACGGCAGCTAAGGCCGCGCCGATTAGAGGAGCAACGATAAAGACCCATACCTGAACAATTGCGTCTCCCCCTGCAAAGATCGCAGGTGCCAGGCTTCTGGCTGGATTAACAGATGTCCCTGTCAGCGGGATACCGATCAGGTGAACCAGTGTTAATGTCAGACCGATTACAAGACCACCCATGTGAGAAGTGGCTTTGCTCGATGTAACACCGAGAATAGCTAATACAAATATAAAAGTCAGAACAATTTCTACTGCGAGTGCACCACTAAGGTCAAGGCCGACCGCACTCATTTCACCATAACCATTCGCTCCAAAACCTTCGAGCGTTACTGAACTCGACACAATAAAAGCCAGGAATGAACTTCCTGCAAATGAGCCTGCGACCTGGGCTCCGACATATCCACCTAACTCTTTGGTAGTCAGGTTTCCAGACATCCAAACCGCAAGCGATACTGCTGGATTCACATGACAGCCGGATACATGCCCGATTGCATAAGCTGCTGCTACAATTGACAATCCAAATGCCAATGCAATCGCAAGAACGCCAAGGTAGCCTGTGTCTGTACCACCTGTATAACCACCAAGAACAACTGCTGTTCCTGTTCCAAGAAACACTAAGACAAATGTACCGATAAACTCTGCTAAATACTTCTTCAATCTCATCTCTCCTTGTTTTAAATTCCTCTTCACATTATCAAAAAAACAATTGAACTAATCAAAGTCATTAAGAATGTCGTACTAGGTGTTAATCTGATGAGTCATAAAAACCCCCGATTAACCGGGGGTTTTTACGTGCTAGAGGATTTGTCTGTGTCATTGGATAATGACAATTTAATTATACATCGCAAGCAGCTAAATAGAATCACGAAACTGACACAAAGCTGTGCAGTTACTGAACAGTATCTGTGTAATGGGGAAATATTCATAAGCAGCTAGTACAATAAAATAAAGTATGCAATTGATTGTTGGAGGTTTAATAGTGATTTGCTTTAATAGAAAAAAATTAACCGTATCTATTTTATTTGTTCTTATGATCGGTGGATGTGATTTTATAGATGAAAAAGAAGTACTTGAAAAAGGAAGTTATTATGTTGGATATCATACAACATATGAAAATATAAAAGTTGAAACATCAGAGAGATGGAAAATTACTAGTGGATTAGAAAATAAATCAAACTATAAATTGGTTCATGTAGAATTGACAGAAGAGGAAATTGCAGGATTAAAAATTATTCGTTTGACTACGGAGGAAGAGGTAGGAACATTGGAGAGTTCTCTAGGAACTGTTAAAGGCCAGGAGTATGTTTTTGCTGCATACGATGAAAGTATATATTTTAAGGGATTGAATGAAACGGAAAAATATGAATTGAAGAAAAGTATGCAGGACTCACTGGATAAAGATAAGTTATTCAGAAGTATGTCTGATTATATATTATTTGAAGGTGCAGAGAATTAAGTTGACATATGCCGAAATTGCATTACAGGATGCTGTGATATGGATCATTCATCAATAAGAATGCGTCTCATAAATTTCCTGGAGATTAAAGAGTTCTGAAGGCATGTCAGACAACTACAAAAATGGAGGGGCGAAAATGGATTTAGTTAAAGCTGAGTTTCTACAGGAGTTCAACATAGATGAACAAAGGATTGAGGCAGCATCAATTGACTGGAATGAGCTATTAGATATTTATAACGACTACATCATCTACAGAGACGAGTTACGGCTAACTACAAGTATGGTTCCGGACATCATCCGAATGAATGCACATGTACATAGTGTGAAAACTCGAATAAAAAATCCGAAAAATCTGATACATAAAGTGATCAGAAAAACAATCAGGGAAAAAAGGAGAGACGAGCATTATGTCATACATAAAGATAATTATAAGAGCGAGATTACTGATTTAATAGGAATTCGAGTATTGCACTTGTATAAAGATCAGGCTATCCACATAGATTCTTTTATTAGAGAACGCTGGAACCTGAAAGAACGTTGCAAGATTTATTACCGGTCGGGGGATTATTCTGATTCCGGCGTTCCTGATGATGATCACTCCTTTGAGTATAAAGTTCATGAGGCTGGATACAGATCATGGCATTATTTAATAGAATCAAACGTAAGGGGGGCCATGCATACTGCAGAAATTCAGGTTCGTACAATATTTGAAGAAGGATGGAGTGAAGTCGATCATCAATTAAGGTATCCAAATAACATAAATAACTCATTACTCACTGAACAATTGTTAGTATTAAACAGGATCGCAGGAAGTGCAGATGAATTAACCAATACGATCCGGGAAACGAAAATCAGAATGGAGCAATTAACAGAAGGTAGAAATCAGGATCGAATGACGATCAATCATTTAAGAAAAGAATTAGAAAGAGTTCAGAAGCACGATTTCAACACAAGGGCGGGTATTATCGAAGCATAATAATGATTAATGTTGATTGAGAAGAAAATATGCGCCCAGAAGGGTTTGCGATGTTCGGATTCAGTTCAGAAGTTGTAAAGTTATTTTACAGTTTATGCCTTTTTGTTTAATTTGGATCAGGTATAATTAAGTTGTCATCATTGTATGACATAGCTTAGTCCTCATATGCGCGAAGACCCTCATGTAGCTATGGGGGTTTTTGTATTTAGCAGCACATTCAGAACGCTGCTGATGCAAGTAACTAGTTATGTATAGATTTTATTCCAAATCATTTTGTATAGAAAAAAATGTCAGTTAGTAAGGCAGTATAATAGAAGTACTTTCCCACAAAAATAGACAGAGACCAAAACACTCTCTGTCTGTTTTTATTAAACATTTATCTGACTATTTCTCCGGACTAAAAACATTATAAAACATCCACTTTCAACATAAAGATATTATTCAACGTGAAAAGCCCCCGTGGATTGTCGGGAGCTTTTCGAAGTGGTGACATAATGGATTGTCAATAGCCGCCTATTGACTCTTTAAATTATACAGATCATTGTCTTTTTGAAAATAGATAATCTGAATAAAAACTAAATGAATTATAGAAGATATCTGATTGTTGTAAGAAAAGGTAAGAGTTTTGTATTGTTCAGTAAATGATTAGAAACTCATTAGTTTTACTCTTTAATTTGTATTTGATTTCTGTATAATTTGAACTGCCAATCTAAAACTGGCATTTTAAGGACTCAGTAAATGTGATGTACATGCAAAAAGCCCTCTGCTCCTGAGAGCTTTTTGCATGTCACAGAGTAATTAAAATATATAATTCTTTTTCTTGAGATGAACTTGTTTAATTCTAATGAGGAGTTTGTCATGAAACTGTTAACCCATTTTGTATATATTATTTTAACTGGCTGCACTCTTTTTTCTGTTTATAAGATACTTCCTAACGGGGGTTTTTTAAATATGACACTGTATATAATCATTTCAATCATAATAGCGATTATTTACTATATTATACTTTATTTGATATCCGGAAAAATTAATAGAGGATCGAATTGGTTCCGGGGAGAGTCAGAATAGTCTTTTTTAAGTGAAAAATCTGAGCAGCATAATTTTCACTTGTTATTATTCATTATTTTCGATTTAACAAATGTACGAATCTGAGCTGAACGATCAGAAAGATCAAACTTGCTCTAACAATTAATTTTTATCATCTAGAGTGTTCAATTATTTAAATCAAGAGATATTTCACATGAATATTTTGATTGAAACAGGAAAGAGTCGCAGAAAAGCTTTTCGTCATGCCTTTTATAAAGACAGATAGGTTATACGATTTTATACTAAAAGTTATTTTCTCGATGATGGGAATCTTATGGAACTGGAAGACCGTGGATGCACTAAAGACTAAGGCTCGCTAATGAACTTCATGCTGAAATTGATAAGATGATTGAAACGTGCACGGATTACCTGAAAGCTCAGATTCAGCAGGATGGACAATTTATTTATGGTTATTTCCCTCATTTTGATAAACCGATTGGATTTTATAATAATCTGCGTCACTCTTCCTCCACGTATTCATTAATTGAGGGGGCTTGCATATCTGAACAAAGATGTCCGGATTGCGAGAAAGCCGATAAGTTATTTAATGAATCATTACCTGTTCGAGAAAAAAGATGCTGCTTTCATTTTTGATGATACTAATGATATTAATGAAATAATGTTGGGTCAAAATGCTGCGTTTGTCTTTGCGATATGTGAATATCTTAAGCATGATCCTGAACACCCTGGATACCAGGAAGCTGCTCAAAAGGCTTTCAAGAAGGATATTACATATGATTGATGACACGAACGCAAAGACTAAACATGTGCTTCATTACCCGACTCTTAAAGTCAAGGAACATTTCCGAGTCATTTATTATGATGGAGAGGCAGCACTTGCTCTATTAAGGTTATATCAGATTGATAAAAATGAGCAGTGGTTAAATGCTGTAAAAATATTATTTGAAAGATTTATCAAAAAGGACTATTGGAAGTATCATGATCATTGGCTGGGGTATTGTACATACGAATTAGTCCAGATTGTTGACGATCCAAGGTACTGTGAGTTTGAAGTTCAAAAAGTATTATATATCAAAAATCGCGCGACTATATTCCCTACGTTTCTTGAGATGCAAATAGGTACTTATCACCTGGTAGAAAAAGCAAAAGAGCGCGGTTACACTGACCTGGTAGCTAAACATATGGATGAAAAGGTATTCATTGATACAATTCACCACCGTGCTGACTATCAAAGACTCGGTTATTTTTATCCTGAAACAGCTATGTATTTTAAAAACCCTGAAAGAACGCTCGGAGCATTTTTTATTAAACACCACGGTTACAGAGTGAGGATTGACGATATTGAGCACTATATTTCGGGCTTTATTCAATTCCAGAAAGTTTTTAAGGGGAAATAAATAGGTTTATACAGTCCAGGATCACTAATTAGACTCACCTTTCGTAAAGCGAAAGGTGAGTCTTTTTGTTGTATTAAATTAATTGTGAAGATTAATAGAAAGTGAATATTAAAAGTAAGATCAACATTTATTATTTGAAGAATAATATTCTTAGAAGAAAGTATAGGCGGGAATTCATAAAAAAATTCTCCCTCAAATAAAGAATATGGAGATTGAGGGAGGGGAGTCACCAGGACTCGAAAGGAGCAATACCCATTGGGTCTGGGATACAAAAAATATAATACCACATAGATTATTACACTGAAACGGCTGATTAATCGAGTTTTAGTAATTGCTCAGAAATTGATTAGTCATAATTAATTGCTTTATTTTTGGTTCGAATAGGGTGTACTTTCATCCTTTAACTAAGTGGGATTCAACGTTATCTATTCTGTCTAAATGTATTGAGTGATTCAAATAGATTTAACAAGGGAATTGGGTGCTTTAAATTTCAATTAATACGATCAGACTTCCTGGGAATTACGGAATAGCTGGATTGAAAATCACTTTAGTTCAGATTTTGTTCAAACCACTGTGGTATCTTAACTTGGATGTATTGTATTTTTGTTGAAATCGATGAACTTTTTAAAGGAGATTTAAGGGACTGTTCAAATACAACAATATACTTCAACTATTGTTTTATGAGAGTAAATTTACATTCCAATGCAAGGCAACATATAATGGGTTAATTTTTTATTATCTTAGTGGTAGTAGTCATTTAAAGATAACTAATTTTTCTTACATCAACAAAAATACCAGTTATTTTAGTATAAAAGTCCCTGTTCAGAACTTGTTTAGTGAGCAGATGGTATGTTTTTTATATACAGATACACAATTTTATATGTTTTTAACATGATTATTCTTTAGGGGAGGGGTTGTAATATATTTTGCTATTAATTATTTTGAAAAAATTAAGATATTGACAGAGGCGTTAATAGCAAAATGATATTTCAAATTGTAGCTTAGAGACATAAAAATAAAAGGAGCATTCTAACACAATGAGAACAATCAAAAGAATAAGTCTATTGGTATTAGGTTTCGTCCTGATTCTTAGCCAAAATGCACCGTATGTCTTTGCAAACGAAGATCCTATAGAACCGGAAGTTATACTCACAGCAGAATCCATTGAAGGGAATACAGTAACACTTCAGTTAACATCGACCGGTAATGCCGAGGAGTTTATCGTAGAGTTTCCAGATGGCGCAACCTTTGATCAAGAGGTCACGCGTTCATTAAACCATGTAGAAGCATCCATGCAGTATGACAATGAAAATTCCACTTTGACAGTGGTAAAAGAAGGGGGTAATTTCCTCTTCGTTGCAGGAAACCTCCCGGAAGGCAGCAATACATTTTACGTAACTGCATACCATGGAGGTCAGGAAGTGGCGGCTAATGAGATGATTGTGACTGTCACTGCTACTGTAACACCTGAAGATAACACGGATATCAATCCGGAAAATCAAGAAGTCACAAATAATGAAGAAACCCGGCAAGAAGATATTGTGAATATGGATGATGAGATAAAGGAATCTGATCAGCAGAACGATAGTATTATTAGTTCTGAAGAAGGAATAACAAATGATGAACAGATAAGTGAAAATGAGATTACAGACACACAAGATACACAAGAGAGCAAACCAGATGAAAATAATGATGACGATTTAATTTTACAAAGTGATGATGCAGAACTTCAATCGCAAGCTTATATTGTACCTGATGGAAATCTGGAACTATATTTCAATGCCCTGGAGCAAGAAGTTGTGTCTGGAAGGACTTCTAATTATCAGCTGGACCTTAAGGCTACAGGTTCTCAAACGCGATATGAAAATGCAGAACTTGTCGTAGAGCTTCCACAGAGTGATGAGGTAAATATGATTTATCCTCAAATTATTAACGGGGTTCCGGATGACTCGTTAAGGATTGCTAATGTGTTACCTCTTTATGATGAGATCACTCAAACATTAACATATGTCATCCCGGAGCTAGAAACAGGTCAGTCGTATCGGATTAATATTAAAGCAACACCAGAACTGGGCACAACACCAGTTAGTAACCTTACAACCAATCAGCGAATCATGACAGCGCAGGCTCAATTTACATCGTTATCAACTGAGGAAACGATTACTGCTACTCCTGACGATATTTACATCATTTCGGATGCTTCAGTAAATATCAATAAAGTATATCAGGGTGCTGAAAGAACGATTAGCGGAGAAAAACAAGAAATCCTCGGAGCTCCAATTGCGAATGATTATCTTAAATGGGAGTTAAGAGTGAATGTTCCTAAACAGAATTTTGGTCAAAGTTTCTTGCGTGAAGGAAGCAAAATTATTGTCAGAGACCTGGTGCCTCAAGAATTAGAATTTTTCCCTGAAGATCAAACACCTGGATTTATGGGAGTCTATGACAGTACAGATCGCACAATCACATGGGAGTTTGATGCCCCGACATTTGAGCAGCAAGCATTAAGTACGAACAGTCTTTTTTCAGAAAATTTAAACGTGACATTGAGAATTAATTCAGCTACACCTGATTATTCTTTTCTCACAAACCAAGCAAATGTAATAATAGATGTGCATAAAGGGGAGAATGAGAGCCTCATTACCCGTACTGACAATGCGTCTAGTACAGTAGAAATGGGTGGAGTAGGAATAAACCCAGGTATTGTTGAAGGAGAATTGTATTATGGCTTTCATTTAGGCCCTAGTAATGGTAGTGGAGGTTCGCAAGATCTTTCGAATGCAGGAGATATTCCTGTTGTCACTGATGATGCCTCCCTTACATTTTTAAACTGGATACATCTTTCAAACAATAACCTCGAATACAGTTACAACGGAGGACCCTGGACAAGTGGCGGACAAAATCTGCCATTGCAAAATCAGATATTAGCCAGTGGTTATCAACAATATACAATGGAGTACACAATCGACTCGAAATTAAAGCTTAATCGCCTTGGTGTTTTCATGCCAGTTGATGAATGGAATGTAAATTCACCATTGCGGTACTATTCTGTGACGCCAGCCACCTATATTCAATTCAAGGTTAATGGTGTTTGGCGGGCTGAATATCAATTTGATTTTCTGCCTGGTCAGGACTTTAGATTACTGAATGTAATAGATTACGGAGTAGCAGAAAATGAACACGTAGAGGCTTATCGGTACATCGTTCGCGATGCACCTGGAACAATGTCAACAGGTATATTCAGTTATTACGACGTTTACGATGGTGCTGTTGGCCTCGCTACGAATACAGTTACTTATAATTATGAATTAAATGATGGAACTCGTGTATGGTTACGTCCCTGGTCAGATAACCATCCGGACGGGCCAAGTTCACACGGACAGAGAAGCGTCAATATCGTCGGTTTTATGGACACAGAGCCGACAGTTAGAACGTCGATCAATTTTGTCGATGGTAGTGATACTGTCTTAAACGTAGATTCAAATATTCAGAGAGGGAACAACCGAATTCAAGTTGAATTTGAGAATACTGCAAGTTCACCAGATAATGTTACAGGACCGGTTGAACTGGTAGCGTTGTTGCCACCAGGTGTTAAGTTAGCTGATCTATTAAATCTTACCTATACCGGTTCTTCATCTCCACCTAGCTATGAAGTGATTGGAGAAGTTAATGGTCAGCTTCAAGTTAAATTTAACTTTGATGTAAATCGATTGTTGCCAGGCGAGCGGATTACTGCAAGTTTCGATGTGGATGTAACCCGGACAGCTCCTTCCACATTGGAAATGCAAGTTTACGGATTCTCGTCAAATTCAAATTTACAAGTTCCGAGTAATCAAGGGGATACTGTTGCAAGAAGTGTATTGGAACTCGACGCTAATGATTTAAATGGAAATGATATCTTTTCGGATTTCCGAGTGAAATCAGAAAATAGATATACGATCCTAAAATCAGATAACTTGCTCATTACTAAAGAGGTTAAAGGAGAACTTGATAGTGAGTATTCGCTATTTGGATATACAACACCAGATGGGGATGTGAATTATCGTTTTAACTTAACGAACACAACTGGTGAGGTCATTGAAAAATTTAGCTTTTTAGATGTGCTTCCTTCTGTTGGAGATTTAGGGATAACAGATAACGTCCCTAGAGGCAGTCAGTTTGAAGTACTCCTGAAAGGTCCGATTAGCTTCACAGATACATTGTGGGAAGATCAGGTGACAGTGCTCTACAGTACGGCGAAAAACCCTAGCCGTTCTGACCTTTATAGTACAGTGGATTTTCCAAATGGAGCCTCGCTGCCAACGGATCCAGCGGGTGCTGAGATCCCGGATTGGTTAACGGAAACTGAAGTAATCGATTGGTCTGCAATTCATAGTTTTAAAATCGTTATGAACGATGGTGTAGAGTGGCTTGAAGGGCAGAACATTGTATTTGAAATCGAAGCAATAGCTCCTGCTCTGCCTGTTGATCGATCACTGTTGGACCCTGAAGCAGCTCTTGAAGACCGCGCAGCCTGGAATTCATTCGCAGTGACGACAAACGGATTACTGGCTGTTGAGCCGCTTCGCGTTGGAGTGGTGATGGAATATGACATTGAAGATCCGGTTGTAGAAAAGACTGTAGACGGTCAGACTGAAACGCTGGATCTTGCAAACCGTGACCAGGTCTTCACCTGGGAAGTGGATTATTCGTTTGGGAACTTCATAGATGGATGGGACTCCGTTGTACTCCGTGATGAGGTTCACGAATTGCTTGAGATTTTGGCAGTACGCATCCTCGATGAAGCCGGTAATGACATCTCGGACACGGGTACTTTAACGGTCACAGACAATCTTGTGACATTTGTCCCGGACAAAGTGGATGACAGCTACAGCTACCTAAGCGGCAGCGTCTATACGCTGGAGATCGATACGAGTATCCGGGCTGATGTAACGAACGAAGAACTCCTTCCGTTCATACAGGGCAATGGCATACCAAACCAGGCAGAACTAATCATCGATGACGATCCGACCCTATCAAATGAAGTGAACGTGAAGCCACCTGGTTATGCGGGTCTTGACGTGACAAAAGTCGACGAAGAGACCGGTGAAGTGCTCGCAGGTGCTACATTCGAGCTGCGTGCATGCGCATCAGCTGACACACCGGCTGGAGATTGTACGCTCGTTGAAACGCTGACAACAGATGCATCAGGCATTATCAGCTTCCGTGACCTGCCGCTTGGTGAATATGTACTCATCGAGACAGAAGCACCGGACGGCTACCGCCTGCTCACAGCGCCTGTTCGTATCACACTCGCAGACGCAGATGCAGGAGAAATCGTAGAACGCACGGTCGAGAACTCGAAAAATGGCTGGGAGCTCCCAGCGACTGGTGGTATTGGGGCGTTAATATACACTTTAATCGGTCTTATTTTAATGGCAATCACAGCGTTTGCGTTATTCAGACGCAAAGAACAACCTGTAGTACAATAATTATTTGGAGACATGAGTTAAACAGTTTTGATAAAGAAATGATTAGTCCTTAAAAAATATTCAGGAAGGTGGAGGGGGTAAGAGCCCTCCACTTTTTTAAAATTCATTTACAACGGCAGAGACAGCTATCTGTTTTAGTAAATCCGTTGGCTATATTGTTTATTACCTGTTTTTGAATTTTTCGTAGATAAGAGAACCCGTTTATGATCCATTGTTAGATAATGACAAACACAAACTCTCAAAGTGAATTTACCCGAGAATCCTCATGTTTTATCATCTGATCTCAAAGTTTCAGTATGTACCTAAAAAAATGAGACTTATACAATTTTCCTGTTTTTCAGTGAAAGTGATCTGGTAAGGATCTATTTAAATCTCTTTAAACTGAAAAACCACACTAATTTTAATAGGTAACATATGAGAAAATGAATTTTTTGTAAACTATTAAAGACTTTGTTTATTCAGTATAAAAGTTTCAGTTCAGTATCTGTTCAGGACCTGATGATATTGTAATTATATATACAGATACATATTTGTATATAAAGCAATACCAGTTATTAAGGGGGGATTGTAATATATTTTGCTATTAAGTATTTTCAGAGAGTTAAGAGATTACAGAGGCTCTAATAGCAAAATGATATATCAAATTGCAGCTTAATGACAGTTAAATAGAAGGAGGGTCGTAAAGATAATAATGAAATTACTCAGAAGAATAAGTATCTTCGTTATCGGTATTATATTGATTGTAAGCCAAAATGCACCATATGTTTTTGCAAACGAAGATCTTACAGAGGCGGATGTTACACTCGTTGTAGAATCCGTTGACGGTAATACGTCAACACTTGAGTTAACATCGTCAGGGTCTGTGGATGAATGGATTGTTCAGTTCCCAGCAGGTGCTACCTTTGACGCAGAAGCTACTCGTGCACTGAATGTCAGAGAAACGGAAGGGAAATTTGATCAAGAGACTTCCGAGCTCACCATTGCAAATGAAGGCGATACATTTCGTTTTGTAGCAGGAGATCTTCCGGAAGGAGATAGCAAATTTCGTGTGGCGGCATATTATGCCGGGCAGGAAGTCGCCTTTGATGAAACGATACTGACCGTTGCTGTAATTCCAGAAACAAATACAGCTGAAGAAGCTGATGTAATGGAAGAAAGCGCTTTAGAGGAAAATGAAGAACAGCCTGCTGCAGAAGACGCTGTTATTGAGGAAGAAAGTGCTGTTGAATCACCAGCAGAAGATTCGTCTGAATCAGCTGATACTGCAACTGAACAACCTGCAGCTGAAGAGGAAAGCGCAGAGCTGATACCGGAGAAGGAACCTGTCGAAGAACCTGCGGTCACCCTCCAGGAAGAAACTGCTAATGCAGAACAGGAAACAGACGTTGCGCCAGCTCCGGTCAATCCTGAAGGGAATCTCGAAGTCTACTACGGAGCATTACAATCACAGGTTTTATCCGGAAGAACTTCGACATATCAATTGGATTTTAAGGTGACAGGTTCTCAGAGTGCGTACGAGGACATCGAACTTGTCGTGCAATTGCCGACAAACCCGGACACGAACGTGCTGTATCCGCAGATCGTAAGTGGTCAGCCAGACGCGACATTGACGATTGCTGGTGTCCAGCCCGTATACGATCCAGTAAATCAGACTCTCACATATGTGTTTCCTGAGTTAGCGAGCGGACAATCTTATCGTACCCTCGTCAAAGCAACACCTGAGCTCGGAACGACACCAGTGAGTGGACTTTCGGCCAACCAGCGTGACCTGACAAGTCAGGTATCACTAAGCGGCGGTTCTGTAACATCCGTAACGAAGACGGCTGATGGTGTTGCCATTGTTTCAGATGGCACAGTCAACCTCTCCAAGACTTATATCGGAACAGAGCAATTGGTCGGAGGGGTATTCGTGCCAAAGGATGGTGCACCGCGACAGGGCGAGTACATCCACTGGACACTGACAGCAAGCTCATCCAAACAGACAGCAGGACAGTCCTATCTGAAGGAAGGGGCAAAAATTATTATCCGTGACGTTATTCCTGTAGGAACGAGTTTTGTAGAATCTGCACAGAAGCCTGGCTTTACAGGTGTCTATAACAGTGCTACCCGAACCGTCACTTGGGAAATTGACGCCCCGACAATAGAACAGCAAAAGCTTGCAACAAACACGCTGTTTACAGAAGAATTGTCTGTTGTGCTCCGTGTCAACGATAATACGGCAAACTTTTCTTCGCTTGTAAATAATGCAGATGTAGAAATTGAGCTTGTGGGATCAACACCTCAGAATCCAATTACTCGTACACGCTCAGCTACTTCTACTGTTATCATGGCAGGGCCAGGTGTTGAAACACCTGGTGTCATAGGGAATAATTATTATGGTTATCATTCAGGCGCAAAAGATGGTGTCGGGAGATGGGAAACACTTCCTGAATTAGGAACTTCCTTTCCAACCGTAACTGATTCTGCAAACTTAACGTTTATGAATACCATGGCTATAGCTCCATTTGGACTGAGATACAGTGTTAACGGAGGTGCATTTACTACCGATAATTATAATACTGCATTTGTTGATCAAATTATTGCAAGTGGCTACAGACACTATACAATGGAATATTCGATTGATCCAAAGCTAGATTTAACGTCACTTTCTATTACTAAACCAGTTATTTACTATACGAATACAGCTCCACTTCGTCAGATGGAAACCCTTCCAGACACATTTGTACAGCTTCGTGTTAATGGCGTATGGCAGGCGGAGTACCCAGTAGATTTTCCAAATACTACCACATGGAATTCCCAACCTTATATAGATGTAAGTAATTTTGGGAAACAACCTGGTGATGTGGTTGATTCTTATCGCGTTATTTACAGGAACTCACATGGAGGTTTATTTGGGAGGGTTTTCTCGACTTATGACGTCGTACCTGGTGCCACAGGTGTCGCATCAAATAGTGCTACTTATCGATATGAGTTAAACGATGGAACCAGAGTTGTTTTACAACCAACAGGAGATACATCTGTTCATGGTCCACGTTATGTGAATATTGTGGATGCTATAGAGACTGAACCTACAGTGAGAACATCTATCGACTTTGTAGATGAAAACAACCAGCCACTTACAAATGATTCAACGATTGAGCGTGGTCTGAACCGCATTAAGGTTGATTTCCTTAATCTGCAGGCTTCTGAAGACAACGTTGATGGACCGGTTGAACTTGTTGCGTTGTTGCCACCGGGTGTTGTATTGGCGGATGATCCGGATGTTATTTACAGTGACAATTCGATCACCCCAAGCTATGAAGTTCTCGGTGAGATAGACGGCAGGCAAAGAATCAAGTTTACATGGGATAATTCAAGACTAATCCGCGGTGAAAATATCACTGCAAGCTTTAACGTCGATGTAACCCGTACTGCATTGTCTGATATCAACCTTGAAGTGTATGCCTTTACAGACAATACATCACTTAAACGGGCTGACGGGACGAAGGACTTTGATGATCTCGATTTCAATGACAACGGGAACTCAATTGAAACGATGATTGGAGCTTCAAGTGATTATGTTATTCGAAAAGCGGATGACCTTCAAATTAAGAAAGAAGTAAAAGGCGCACTTGACGCCGACTACTCCATGTTCGGTCGTACCACACCGGGCGGAGAGGTGAATTACAGATTTAATCTGACGAATACGACTGGTGAGATTATTGAGAAATTCAGCTTTTTAGATGTCTTACCATCCGTTGGTGATTTAGGCATTACAGATAACGTACCGCGTGACAGTCAATTTGATGTGACGCTCGCCGGACCGATCAGCTTCAGTGGTACGCTTTGGGAGGACCGGGTGACGGTACTTTACAGTTCGGCAAAGAACCCAAGCCGGACCGATCTTTATGCTGCTGTTGACTACCCGTCAGGCAGTTCACCGCCCGCTGATCCGTCAGGGGCTGAAACGCCAACCTGGTTGACAGAAGCAGAAGTGACTGACTGGAGCGCAATACACAGCTTCAAGATCGTCATGAACGAAGGTGTCACATGGCTTGAAGGGCAGAATATCGTATTTGAGATATCTGCACGTGTACCGGATCTGCCTGTTGACCGTGAACTTTTAGACCCGGAACGAAATGCATATGAACGAGCAGCCTGGAATTCATTCGCAGTGACGACAAACGGATTACTGGCTGTTGAGCCGCTTCGCGTTGGAGTGGTGATGGAATATGACATTGAAGATCCGGTTGTAGAGAAGGCTGTAGACGGTCAGACCGATACGCTTGATCTTGCAGACCGTGACCAGGTCTTCACCTGGGAAGTGGATTATTTGTTTGGGAACTTCACTGGTGGATGGGACTCCGTTGTACTCCGTGATGAGATTCACGAATTGCTTGAGATTTTGGCAGTACGCATCCTCGATGAAGCCGGTAATGACATCTCTGACACGGGTACTTTAACGGTCACAGACAATCTTGTGACATTTGTCCCAGACAAAGTTGATGACAGCTACAGCTACTTAAGTGGCAGCGTCTATACGCTGGAGATCGATACGAGTATCCGGGCTGATGTAACGAACGAAGAGCTCCTCCCGTTCATACAGGGGAATGGCATACCAAACCAGGCAGAACTCATCATCGATGACGAGCCGACCCAATCAAATGAAGTGAACGTGAAGCCACCTGGTTATGCGGGTCTTGACGTGACAAAAGTCGACGAAGAGACCGGTGAAGTGCTCGCAGGTGCTACATTCGAGCTGCGTGCATGCGCGTCAGCTGACACACCGGCTGAAGATTGTACACTCGTTGACACTAAAACAACAGATGCATCAGGCATTATCAGCTTCAGGGATCTTCCTCTTGGTGAATATATACTCATCGAGACAGAAGCACCGGACGGCTACCGCCTGCTCACAGCGCCTGTTCGTATCACACTCGCAGACGCAGATGCAGGAAAAATCGTAGAACGCACGGTCGAGAACTCGAAAAATGGCTGGGAGCTCCCAGCGACCGGCGGTATCGGAACATGGCTCTTTAGTTTAATTGGACTGGTTTTAATGGCGGGGTCCACACTTTATGCCGTCAGGAGAAAGAAAGGGTAGTATCTAACTTTCTTAAGACCTTTTCACTCTGTTGATTTTAAGAATATGATCACTTCTAAAATGGAGTGCTGTTTTAGAAGTGATTGTGTCGGTTCTTACTTGAGCCAGAACAAAATAATAACAAGTTCATTTTTTGTTTAGCAATTATTCAGATGAATGATCAGTCTCTCAGTATATGATTATTTTAGAGAGAGGGTTTTGATTTTTTGAAACTAGTTTTCAGGTGATTTTATCTATCTGTTTTCGGTTTTGAGAGGGTATTAAGATTTATTATTTTTCAAAGAGAAAAGGAGATTAAAAAATGAAAAAAGAGTTAAAAAGATACCTGGGGATCTTTATCCCGATGGTGCTCTTATTATCGATGGTATTCCCGCAAATGGCATCAGCTTATACAGTGCTAGGGGATCAGAATAATCCGTCATTAACAATTTATAAATATGCACAGGAGCCAGGGGCAACATCTACTCCTGGAACGGGACTTCCCGGAGAAACTCCTGTTGGCGATCCATTAGAAGGTGTTGAGTTTACATTGACGCAAACACATGCTTTTGATCCATCCACTAACGAATGGACAGAAGTAACAGGTGTCACACCAATTGTGGCTGTAACAGACCCTAACGGCCAAATTGTTCTTACTAATACTGAAGGCCTGCAGCTTGGTCGCTACGAAGTCCAGGAAACAGATGGACCTGATAGCGTCATCTTAAATACAGACGTATATTCCGTTGATGTTCCTATGACAAGTCAGGATGGCACGACGCTGAACTATGACGTGAACATCTACCCTAAAAATGAAGTGGTACGCGGAGATGCAGAACTGATTAAAGTAGGGGAAGGCGGAGAAATCCTTCCAGGCGTTGTCTTTGGTTTATATAACGCTGAAGACGAACTATTAGATGAATTAACGACAGATGCAGAAGGTAAGATCACAGTTGAAAACCTTGCATCCGGCACGTACTATTTCCAGGAGCTTCAGACAGTTCCAGGCTATACATTAAATAATACAAAAATCTTCTTCGACGTAACACAGAATGAAGAAGGTAGTACAGTTGAATGGACAAATAGCGCAATCAATGATGGAAATGTAGTAACAAACTATAACGTGCCTGAAATTGAAAAAGATGTTGAAGGAACGGATTTCTTTGCGGTTGATCGTGACGCTGAATACACGTATAACCTGACAATTACAACACCAGGAGACATTCAGAATTACAGCGCAATCGGTGTGCGTGACGTGTTAGACCCTCGTCTTGAGTACGCTGGAACGTGGACGGTGACGGGTACAGATGCAAGCAACATCGCATTTAACCAGGATGGTCAGACATTAACATGGGAAGTGGTTGATCTTTCACAGTTGACTGCGAATCAGCAAATCACCATCTCATTTACTTCAACAATCAGACCTGATGCAGTTTTACTTCCTGAAGAAACAGGGATTCCAAATACTGCGACGATCCATTTTGACAACGATAGCGGCTCTTTCACAGAACCAACAGATCCAAACGAGCCGACTGATCCGGAGAACCCACCGACAGTAGAGGAGCCACCAACGACACCACCGGTGTACGTTGACCCAACAGAAGGTGCACTACAGATCCTGAAAGTGGATAAGTCAGATAACAGTATTGTTCTTGAAGGTGCAGAGTTCAAGCTGACGACAGATCAAGTTGGAGATAACATTGTTGACGCTGCAGGGACTATCATCACAGTAAACGGCGCGCCGTTTACAGGTCTTCTTGAGAACCTTGTGACAGACGCAAGCGGTCAAATCTCAATTGAAGGCTTAACACCTGGCACGTACTACCTGCACGAGACAAAAGCACCGACTTATACAGAGGATGGCGAAGAGAAACCATACCGTCTTCTAACAGCACCTCTAGAAGTAACAGTCACAGATGGAGTTGACGAGAACGAAGTCACAGTAGAAAACTCTAAATCAGGCTGGGAGCTGCCAACGACTGGTGGAATGGGTGGATTACTATTCACATTAATCGGTCTGGCTTTAATGGCAATCGCAGCGTTTGCGTTATTCAGACGCAAAGAACAACCTGAAGTACAATAATTGATTGGAGAAATGATTTAAACTCTTTCAATAAAGAATAAATTGGTTTGTTCATTAACAATCATAAAGGAAGGTGGAGGGGGAAAGAACCCTCCACTTTTTTTAAAATTCATTTACAACGGCAGAGGCAGCTTTCATCTGAGTAATCTTATATTCAGTTATTAGGTCATACTTCCTCTGCTGTTTTAAATGATATTTTAATAGTAGAATATAATACGAGGATGATAATACCATGAAAAAAATAATATTAACGCTTATTTTTATTGCGGGACTGGGGCTTTTTTTATATCCGGTCGTTAGCGATATGCTTGCAACAACCGCACATCAGGCGGTCATTAAGGACCATAAAGATCTTATTGAGCAGACTGACCAGGAATTGATTGCTAAAGAGAAAGAAAAAGTAAATGCTCATAATGAGACACTGGCTTCATCTGATTTAAATTTTGTTGATCCATTCGCTGAGATATCCGATAATGAAAGCAGCGGAACAACCAGCTATTATGATGCTCTTAATCTGGGACCGATTATTGGCAATGTCAGAGTGCCATCCATAGATGTGGAATTACCGATCTACCATGGTACGACAGAAGAGGTGCTGTCCAAAGGAGCGGGGCATCTTGAAAATTCTTCATTACCAAGCAGCAATGCAGGCGTCCATAGTGTAATCACTGCTCACAGAGGACTGCCTTCCGCTAAAATGTTTAGAGATCTGGATGAACTAAGTGTTGGAGATCATTTCTATATCGAAGTATTAGATGAAACGATTGCATATGAGGTAGAGAAAGTCGAAGTCGTTTTACCTTCTGAAACGTCCTGGATAAATATGGATCATGAAGAAAATAAGGCGACTCTTCTGACATGTGATCCATATATGATTAATACCCATAGAATGCTTGTGACAGGTACGCAAGTCCCCTATGAACCAGGTACTGATGAAGAAATTCCAGATACATCAGATGATTCAAATGTCATGTATCTGATTATAATTGGTGTTGCATTGCTCATACTAGTATTAATCATAATCTTTATACGAAAGAGGAAACAAGGTGATGATGAATGATAAGAAAAACGCTGCTGGTTATTTTATTCATAATTGGTTTTTCTATTTTTTTATTCCCTCATGCCGGTAAGATTATCAATGATCACGCTCAGAGAGAGCAGGCTGAAGCATTCAGGAGTATTGAATATGAGGATGTCAATACTGACCTGATCTATGATAAAGCCATTTCATGCAATCATGAAATTTTCACTGATACTGAAGGGTTTCGAGACCCTTTCAATAAGCATAGTGAAGTCTCAAACAAATTTAAAGAGTGCTTTGACCTGTTAGATGGGGACATTTTTGCTGTAATTGAAATACCACGGCTCGATCTAATCATACCGGTTTATCTTGGTGCTACAGATGAGATCTTAAGCAAGGGCATTGGTCAGGTGGAAGGTTCGTCATTACCTGTAGGGGGAGTCAATACACACACTGTCCTGGCGGGTCATCGGGGAATGGCTTCAAAAACAATGTTTCGCCATCTGGATCAGCTGGTTCCAGGTGATCGCTTTTATATTCATACAATAAATGAAACTTTAGTATATGAAGCCTACGAACAGGAAGTAATTTATCCCCATCAGACAGAATCGTTGGAAATCGTGAAGGGGGAAGACCTTGCCACTTTAATTACTTGCCACCCTTATCGTTCCACCGAACAACGATTACTGATACATGCCAAGAGAGTAAACACTGGTTAATTTATCAATTTTCTTAATAAATAACTAAACATACCAAATAAAAAAGCTAAGAATCAAGTAAAGACTGGCTTTACTCAATTCTTAGCTTTTGAATAGTAAGGAAGTTTTTTAAATTGCCATTAGCTAGAAAACTGTAATGAGATCCACTGCTGATACCAGTTACGTATTGCATTGTTTGGAGAAGTGCCGTACTCTTTTTCCAGCATTTCTTTGAGTTTTTCATAATGTTTTTCCACGTTTTGTCTGTCATCCAGTTTGCTATATAATTGCATTAATACAAAGTATGGATAATCTAAATGCGGGTACAGCTTTTGTATGTGTAGTGAGTTTAAAATGGCCTCAGTATAAAGCTCTTCTCTCATTAAAAGCTGAATTACTTCTCTTGAAATTGAAAAAAACATGATCATATATTGTTCTTTGAGGTTTTCTTTCCAGACGCTCGATTCCTCTGACAGGAAATGTCCCTTATAAAGTTCTTTTACTCTAGTATAAACTTTTATGACCTTAGCCAGATATCCTTGTGATTTCCGGTTCATAAGAGTTTCGATTTCATCGATACCCTCTGCCCATTCAATTACATCGTATTCGACACTATTAAATTCAATCTCATATCCATGATTTGAGTTAACGATACGAACCCCAATACCTAACTCTTCTATTGTTTTTCTCAGTTGATATATTGTTGTATATAAATTATCGTATGCACTTTTCATATCGAGGTCCGGCCAAAATAATTCAACCAATACATCTTTTCTGATTACACCTTCACTATGCTGAACTAAAAAAGAGAATAGCTCACGTGCTTTAGTGGTCCTCCACCTTATATTTTTAAGTTCCACGCCGTCTTTTTTAATGTGAAAATAATTAAATGCATGAATTGTAAACTTGACACTTGTAAGTTGAGTGCTCGTCATGTGACGCTGAATTAATGCATGTACTCTTTCAGAACTGTAAGGTTTAAGTATATAATCCAGAGCACCTAATTCAAATGCTTTAAGTGCGTATTGATCATATGCAGTAACAAAAACAATTCTACATCGTTCATTGTTCTCGATGATTTCTGAAGCGAGTTCTATCCCGGAAGATTCAGGGAGGTTAATATCTAAAAATACCAGATCAATGTTACTCTTAATGATTTCTTCAAGCAAACCATCTCCGTTTTCAAACGTTTTTACTACTTTTACTGCGTTTGTTTCCTCAACTATCTTCTGTAAGCGCTGAATAGCGAGTAGTTCATCATCTACAATGACAGCTTTTAACATTTGATCACCCCTCCAAGCCCGATTAAAAACTGATTACTAGAGTAATATGATAATTATAACAAAAACACCTCAACACAAACTGAACAATTATGAATTTTTAGTTTATTTATTAATTATAGGTAAAATTATATGTTATATTAACTTTAATAAATAGATATAACTATTTTGAGATGGGCTGATAAAAATATGGGAAAAAATAAATTTTTTAAAAAAAGTATTCTGATTTTGATCCTTGTATTAATTATTTTAACTTCATTACGTATAGCATGGTTAGCTTATCATACATCTAACCATACTTTAATAGCAGAAGACGGATTTATAGATTTAAGTGAGTATAATGTAGATGAGATTCGTCAGTTAAATATATCTGAAGGATGGGACTTTAAGCCTGGATTAATTTATAATGCTGATACACTTCACAATGATGAGGTTATTCAAAATGGCAATCACAACTATGGATCGTACTATTTAACAATATTGCTTAATGATGAAGTTGATACTGATGATATATTTTCTCTTAGTATCCCTTCCTCAGCCACAGCGTCTTCTCTGTATGTTAATGGGGAACTTATAGCACAGTCCGGAGTGGTTTCTAATGAACCTGTAGAGCACTTAGGAAAAGGGACGCCATATTTAGCGTCTTTTACGACGAATACAAATGAATTAAATTTTGTAGTAAATACTTCTAATTTTGATACCACTGATGGCGCTTCTTTAAATAGCCCAATTTACTTCGGCACTTCAGAATCTCTTTTACAAAAACGGAATCTGGAACAGTTTTTACTTTTAATTATTATTGTGATTTTGTCATTATTTAGCATTTACAGTCTCGTTATTTATTTATTTATTAATCGTAAGTTCATATTTTTATTATTTTCAATTGGTTTCCTGTTTCCGGCTATCGATGAATTATTAATGTACAATTCATCAGTTCTGAGTATTTTAAATCTGAATTACGAATGGTCTTATAAAGTAAAAGAATTTGCATACCTTGGATCTGTTTTCTTTCTGGTTCAGATTATGAAGAGTATTCTCAGAGAAGAGCGAACCTACAAAAGATTCTATATGTTAAACGTCTTATATCTGATTTGTTCAATCATCATATTCATTTCACCATTGCAATTGTTAAGTCAAATAAGTGTTAGTTTCTTTGTGTTGTATTTCCTGTCGTTTGCTATCGTAATGCCTATGGCTCTGAAAGAATACTTTCATTACAGAGATGAATCAATCTTTATTGCCATTATTCTTGTCGGTACTACGTCAGGTATTATCTGGGGTGTTGTAAAAGCAGTATTTTCATTAGATATTCCTTTTTATCCTTTTGATTATTTTCTGGTTTTTCTGGCATTCTCTATGTTTTGGTTTAAACGTTTTGCCAGAAAAAATAATGAAGTATTGAGTTTAGTGGAGAAGTTGAAACAGAAGGACAAAGCTAAAGAAGAGTTTCTGGTTAATACATCATACGCATTGCAAAAACCCTTGCACAGTCTCTTAAACATTGTATACACTACGCTCGATAATAATGTCCATTTAACTTCTAAATTAAGAGAAAATCTTGGTTTAATAGCAAATATAGGAGAACGAATGTCCTACACATTAAACAATCTGGAGGATTTTGCAAAGTTAAATGACTCAAAAATAAAATTAAATCCAGAGCCGGTAAGCCTTTACTCAGTATCATCATCTATTATTGATATTATGATGTTTATGTTAGAAAATAAGAACTTGAAATTCGAAATGAATATCCCGAAAAACCTGCCGTATATTCATGCGGATCCTAACCGCCTTTCACAAGTTTTATTTGCACTATTGCATAATTCAGTGAGATTCAGTAAAGATGGAGTTATTAAATTATCTGCAAATTCTAATAAAGGAAATAATTTTGTATACATTTCTGTTGAAGATCAGGGCCAAGGAATGGAAGAGGAGACAATCAAAAAAATTTTTAATCCATACGAAGATAGTGACGTAGAAAATAAACTAAGCAACGGAGTAGGAATGGGATTAAAGGTTTGTAAACTTTTGATTGAACTGCATGGTGGTGAAATTTCTGTACAATCTGTTCCTGGTCAAGGGTCAGTCTTTACATTTAGTCTGCCAATATCATCAATTTCTAATTTAAATGAACAGAATAGTACTGATACTGATTCTAATTATGTACAGGAATCTGCAATAACAGTTCCCGATTACTTATACCAGGATTCAGAGAGTGATAAACCTTGTATACTGATAGTACAAAATGATCCGGCCGAGTTTAGAGTTCTGAAAGAAATGCTTTCTGATGATTATCATGTCTTCAGCGCATATAGTGGACTCGATGTCCTGAAAAAACTAAAAAGTAAAAACTGGGATTTGCTTATTTCTGATGTGATGTTAACTGAAATGTCCGGATACGAGTTAACTAAAGAAGTAAGAAAAAAGTACTCTCTGGTTGAGCTTCCAATTTTACTGCTTACCAATATGGCAACACCTCAGGAAGTATATACTGGCTTCAAGTATGGAGCTAACGACCATGTAGCAAGACCATTGGTAAGGTTGGAGTTTACTGCGCGTGTGAAAGTACTTATCCAATTAAAAAATTCCTTAAAAGAACAGATGAAAATGGAAGCTGCCTGGTTACAGGCTCAAATTCAGCCGCACTTTCTATTTAATACGCTGAATACAATCGCTTCATTAAGTGATATCGATAACGACCGAATGTTAAGGCTGCTTGATGAATTTTCAAATTACTTGAGGCATAGTTTCGATGTGCACCACACGCGTGAAATGATTCCTTTAAAGGCAGAACTGGCCTTAACGAAATCGTATCTGCATATTGAAAATGAGCGCTTTGGTACCAGGGTGCGAGTTGATTGGAAGTTAGACGATTTAGATCATATCTATATACCTCCATTGTCTGTCCAGACTTTAGTAGAGAATGCAATTAAGCATGGGATATTAAAAAAGAAAGAGGGCGGACACATACAGATTCAAGTGATGAGAAAAGATGATTTTGCAGAAATTGTTATTCATGATAATGGGGTAGGGATAGAAGAAAATAAATTAAATGCATTGAAGAACAATGAAAATTCACTTAAAAGAGGTATTGGGCTAATCAATACGAATAGACGGCTCAAGCAGTATTTTGGACAGGAGTTATCAATAAAAAGTCAGGTGAATCAAGGTACAAGAGTCAGTTTTAAGGTACCTATACAGAGGCTGAAAAATTAATCAGATTGATAGCATCTCAGGATTTACAGGTCCTTGGAAGATTGATCAATTTTTAACGTGTACTGTGTTAAAAGCTGATCGTATTGATTGTTCGATACGATCAGCTTTTTAGTATTTCTATTTGAAGTCTGACAGCTGGGTTAACTGCTGAGTTGATCACCTAATATTGTTTCGATGTGGGCAATACCACTTTTAGTTAAGTAGTAGCACATGTGCCCTTGGTCCTTCACCTTTCTAACTAAAGGTCTGGAACGACTTAAAGCAAGCTGAATGACCTTTTCTGTATGTTCAGTTGTAAAATACTCACATAAAATATTGTAGACTTGCTTTGCTGTCAGGTGAGGTTCGTTAAATTCTTTGCTAAATATATATAAAATACTTAACGCTTGATCTTCCACACGCTCCAACAGCCTCGGATCAGGATTTTCGTCGAGGTTAAAATAAGAAAGCTCAATTGATGGAAGAGCCTTTTCTTTATCAATATGAATCATAACTTCATCATTTTCAAGAGATCTGATATAGGAATTACCTTCATCTGTAAGTGAAAAGTTTCTCTGATTGCTGCTATCAAGTGATGTAGTGTCTTCCTGAAAATAACCTTTCTTTACACAATTATTTACACTGAAGTGAATGTTGTTAGGAACTGTGTGCCGGGAATCTCTGAATCGTTTGCGAAGTAATTTTGCTGTAAATGTTTTGTTTCCTTCGACGTGTGTAATATAGTATCCCATTGCCAATGTATATTGCCACTCAGAGTTAATCGGAAGACTTTCTATAAATTTCTGTATTTTAGTTTTTGTAAATTGAGGATATTCATCCTGCACATTTATCACAGTACTGTTACTCATCAAAAGTTCACTGCCTTTAGTGTTAATATCTATAAATTCTTCAGGGTTCATCATTTCATGAAGGTAGCTCTGAATAATTTTCTCTTGCTCTCCAATAAATTCCCTATCCCCTGTAGCCGAGTATTCAAAATCTTTATAGCGAACACTTAAATGAAATGTATTCTGGACCATATCATTACTCCTTATGTAACTTAGTATTAGTTTGAATTATAGTTCTTTCATCAGAGGCGAACAACATGGATTGATCTGTATTGAGTAGTTGTTTAGTTTTTGACTATTTTTTGTCTTGAAATTTTACTCTAAAGTGATTCACCTGTGTTTTAAAGCTTACTGGAATGAATACCGGGTTGCTATTGAGTTTTTCTTACGTTTAAATCTAAAAAGCATATTTATTTGCCGTATTTCTGTTAAATATATTGAAAACGACACTTCACGGACGCGTTAATAAACGATTTGGCAGGGGCCGAACAGGGGAGAAATGGAGAAAAGAAAATCGAGTGGACTATGAAATCAATCAGGAAACAATGACAATCAGATGCGCAAGACACCTCGAGCTGCAAACTCGCATCATCAAAGCAAGCAAAAGCTGCTACTCGGTATTGACCTCACTTCAACTCATGGAATACGCCTGCAAAATGGGCGGCAGCACCTACAAGGGCCGGCAGGAATCCGTCAGATTCAAATTCGGCATCTCCAGCAAAATCCCAATCCTGATCAACCAGAATGAAGAAATCATCATGTTCCCAACACACTCACCAACCCATATCGATAACACATGGATTTCACTCGAGCATTTCGACAAAGCCTTCGAGCACGCTGAGCGGGGGAAGGCCATTGTCAGATTCATTAACGGAGAACAAGTCACTGTCATGTGCTCACTGAAAACGCTCAGCAAACAGCACCAGCGAGCTTCGGCATTGATGTTGCAGGAGCTGCATTTTCCGAGGAAGCGGATGGTGATGCGGATGGGGTGAATAGATGTAAGTGTGATACAGGGGGACGGAGGTAAGTATATCTTTTATACACATATTTCCATTATGATACAGCAACCTCCGTCCCCCTGTATTGTCATCAATTAAAGCATAGAAAAAACGGGTGATAGCAAACACTTATCACCCGCTTTCTATTTTACTCATTTATCTTTTTCCTTCTCTAAGCTCTCCATCTCCTCATACGTCTGAGGAAATCAGTTGGCCTGCCAATCTGCCCGGTAAGCGGCATCCAATTGTGTGAGATTCTGCTCTGCGTGATCCACATTTGCGTTCACATTTTCCTCCTCCACCTTCACACTATTTCTCATATCCGTATCCTCAAGTGTCTCAAAACTCTCGCCTGAGGCCTTGTTCTTTTTTCTTTTCTGATACCCGGTAATCGCAGTAAATGTCCCGGCAGATACAATCGTACCGAGTAAGATTGATTTCGTTGTCGTATTCATGATAAAACCTCCCTGTCATGCAAATAAATTTTCCTTAGCTATTTAATACCCTTTCTGCACAAAAACATGAGATTATCTAAAGTTACAAGCGTTAAGATTTGATAACATATATATCAGAGATTTTATACGCAAAAGGAGGTTCACTATGTGAATAAACGTATATTCATCATCGTAACTCTACTTATCACCTTAACGCTCTCTGCCTGTCTTAAAGTCGGAGAACCGAGTAGATTTTCGTCTCTAGCAGTCATTGACTATATCAATGATGAAGAATATAAAGAAGTCTTGAACATCATACCCGGTCAGCCACCGAAAAGTTAATTCAATAGATAGCCAGGAGAGACACATAATTGAAAAAGGAAACGAACAAAATGACAAAGATGAAAATATTGTGCTGTATCACCGTGAGATTATTTTTTACAGTAAAGGATTAAACACTCAAGAAGTGGAGGAAGCGTTGAACACCATCTATATCGATGTATTTGTAGAGTCCGATGTAGGCTTGCCGACTGATAGGGAGTATAGGGTTTTTGGGGGAGGATGAGGAACTGTAGTCGCCCCGCATTAGAAGACGTCGCAGTATTAGCACCCGTGAATGTTCGGTCTATTGATTACTTCAATTGCTTCAGGCGCAAACGTCTTTTTCCAAGTAAACGACTCAGGCTTTTGTTTTCAGTCTGACAGAGAAAGACATTGCGGATCTGGATTGTGATGGAGACGATTATTGAGTTTGTTGAATTTGCCGTTAGTTTGTTTTTTTCGTAGAACCTATTAAAATAATACTTCGCTACAAATTGCTAATGAAGTAAAAAAAGCGGGTGATAGTCTTTCAGCACCCACTGTTGGTATTTTGCTACTCAGAGGAAAGGGGAAGTGTATCAATTATGTAATTATTATCATAATGATGCAGCAACCTCCACCCCACCTGTATCTTTATTATTCTGAGTCCGGAAGCTGCACGGTATATTTATTATTAGCATCTAACATTTCATCAACTAATCTACTAATATCATCAGTAAACGAATCAAGAGATCCCGAAGGTTCGATGGCTAGTGAAGATAACGCTTTTAAAGACAGGTACATTTCTAGCTGAGTATCGTAGGTTTGCTGGTACTCAGCTGGCGGGCTTTTAAGATCTGAAATTTGTGTTTCTACAGAAGCCATTAATTCTTCAAGTTCTTCAATACTTCCATCATCGCTAAACTCAATATACTGATAATAAAGAGCAGTATCAAAATCTTTAGCAACATTGCCACCAATCTGAACTTCATCTTCATAAATAACATCATACCAGACTGAATAATACTGATCTGTCATCTCTTCAGCTTTTATACCGGCTTCCATCATAGCTTCCTGAAGAGCCTCTACTTTAGCATGATAATCACTAGAATTTTCAACTGACGACTGTGTTTCCTCCTTTACATCCATATCATCTGAAGAATTTGTAGAAGAGCATCCCGTGACAAGTAAAACCCCTGCAGTTAACAAAAAAGTTCTTTTAAACATAAAATCCCTCCTTTGATTACCTGTTTTGTCTTAAGTAATTAAACGATACAAAATATGTAACTCTATTATACTCTAATAAGAACCAATAAGATATATTTATTCATTATAAAGAACTTAATTTTGCTGTTTATAGATAAAGTTTAAGCAGGTATTTGCAAGCCAATTCCTGTCATTTAAATCAGATTGTTATGCTTATAGTTTATGATCATTATCAAGCAGTGAATCCACAGTCCCACACTACTATTTATAAATATATTAAGTAATAATAACTAAATAATTAATAAATTATTGAAATTAAATAAAGGGTTACCATTTGAGATGTCGAATTCTTGTATAGAGAAAGTGTTATCCAAGAAGAACACAAACAAGACTTCTAGGGAACTTTGTATGAATGTGTAGTTATGTGTAATGTCAATTTGAAATAACTGATGCTCTTAATAGATTTAAAAATCTAAGACTTTGAGGTGAAAGTATGGGAAGTTACGAACTATGGTTAGATGAAAGTGGAGATTTTGAAAAGGACTTAGAAGGAAAAGAAGTTCCTTCATTAGTTGGAGGGCTGCTTTGTCCGGCTGGATTTTTAAACGAGATAGATGGAAATAAAATATTAAATGAAGCCAAAGCTAAAGTTCCATCAATTCCAGATTGGGTTCACGCTACAGATATCAAGGGTAAAAAGTACGGGGATTTTGCAATTACAGTATTACAAAGTTTAATAAATCAAAACATAAATCTAGTGATCTTCGAGAACCAAGAAAAGCTTAAAGTCGTCAATAGTGATGTTACTTATATTCATATTTTATCTGAAGGTATTGTTCAACTATTTCAAACTTTAGCAATGGTTGATAAAGAAATTAAGTTACACATAATAGCGGCAAATCGAATGAAAGCAACTGATAATTATAAAAGCAAGATACCGAATGCAGAGTATAGACAAAGGTTAGAAGAAAAAATGGAGCTATCTTTCGCAAGACGAAACCTTATAACTAATAAATGGTCATGGGAACTGTCATTAGGATCTGCACGAAAAGATCCAAGATTAATGCTGGCAGATGTTATATGTCACTCATGGTTTCGTCGGAATGGTAATAAATTTATTGAAGAGCAAAAAAAACAGTTGGGAATTTTATATAAACAGGAATATCACTTCACAGCATTTGAAAAGGCAACTTTATCAGTTATAAAGCGACAATTAGCTGAAGGTCAAGTCGGAGAAGCGCTTTACGAATTACTTATAATGGAAAATGAAAGTCGATTATCAAATGGAGATACGAAAAAGATTAGGTCGTCTAATAAATTAAACACACAAATTAATTCAATTATTGAATTAATAATGAAGCATTTAAAACAGCTGCCTGATTTCGCACAGACTACTCACCTTTCAATAGTAACTAATAGATTAAAGACACTTATACATTTACATAGAGACTTTATAAAAGCTGAGGAAATATTGAATAAAGTAAAGGAACTGATTATTCCTGAATTAAAAAAGTACAAGATTGAAAACAATTTATTTATCTTTAACATAAACTTAATGCTTTTTACTAATGCTACTCATCAGGGGAATATCAATCTGGCTGAAAAACAAATAAATGAGAACAGACAACATCTTAATACTCTCATGCAGAGATGGGAAAGTCTCAATTTAGTACTTGATTTTTTAGTTAGAGAATCGGTTCACTTAATAAATGTTTATGACTTTAAAGATGTCATTATTAAAATGGATCAGTTACAGAAATTTATTGATAGTACAATTGAACTCTTTCCCCTTGCTTTTAAAGATGAACTCTCTTTGGAGGCTCAAAAAATCAATTCTGATATAAGAGGAAAAGTAATCGGTACCAGGTTACAGGCAAGATGCTTTTTGAGTAGAGAGGAACCAGCGCAAATTTCATTAGCTCAATTAGACTCTGATGAAGCTATAAAAGAATTTATAGATAAAAGTGATCTGAGTAGACAGTATCAATATAGAAGTCAAATTGAGTGTGAAGCTGGGAACTACGTGGCTGCTATTAGTTGGTTAGGCAGTTCAGTAGATATTCATGACGATCATGTAGATCCATTAGTTTTATTAAATAAAATATTATCTTCTTCTCAAAAAGTATTTGGTATTATGCACTATTCAAGAATAATGAGTGAAGCGGCAGTGAATGGTGAAAAAGATTTGTCCAACTCCTTATATGAGAGTTGGGTCAAAGCTGAGGTGACCACACAAGTTAGAAAGGGTTGTAATAATAATCACCCGTATGAAATTATTTATTGGAAACTTGGTACGTATTTAATGATAAATGGTGATACTAAAGCTGCTATAGAAAGATATAAATTAGCAGTTGATATATGCTTTGCTCATGAAGAACATCTGACTATGCGATCAATAGGATTGGCGATATTAGCAGAATTAGCTTCGTTTTTATTTAGTGAAGAGAGGTATGTTAAAGAAGCGCATAATATTGTTAAGCAATTACTTAATAAGTACGAAAGATTTATGAAAGAGATAAGTGTACCTTCCATAAATAATTTTTTTGAGGACTGGGATAAAAAACTTCATAAAATACGAATTTTACCTATTTCTGAACAAAGTAATATACTTTATGATTTATCTCGAAAAGTTGGGTATTAGAAAATTTAAGGAGGATTATAATGAGGAAAAATTTAAATGAATACTTTTTAAGGGAGAGAAAAATAGATTACTACTTAAGTTTAGAAAGTGTTAAAGATAAAATGAATTTTATTTTAAATTCATTTGGTTTAGAAGGACCTTTTCTCGTAGGAACATTAAAAAAAACTGCTTCAGGGGCAATAATAATTGTGGATTTAATAGATCCGTACAAACAA
This sequence comes from Jeotgalibacillus haloalkalitolerans, assembly GCF_034427455.1. NCBI lineage: Bacteria > Bacillati > Bacillota > Bacilli > Caryophanales > Caryophanaceae > Jeotgalibacillus > Jeotgalibacillus haloalkalitolerans. The sequence continues at coordinate 852,381 of NZ_JAXQNN010000001.1, forward strand.
ATAAGGCTAGAAAAAAAAATTGTTGAAGAAGCAGCAATTACAAATACAGCTTATTATGGGATGGGAAATAACAAAGACGATGTAAATGCATTTGTAGATGAAAAAGTTCTGTTTAAATTCAGACCTGACGAAACGGTAGGGAAACAAGGTATATTAGAAAGAGGTAATGTATTAAGAGTTGTATATGGATCCATAGAAATAATTAATCGGGAAAATATAAATGACCTTAAAAGAAAAATTGGTATAGAGCCTGATATCGCAGAGCACTCGCCAGATTTAAAGGTCATAAAAAATAAAAAAGGAAATATATACTATAATAATGCGAAAAATAGTAATTTAATAAAGGGAAACATAAGTAAGAAAAACAAAGGGTCGAAAAGCATAGATTTAAATATGAGTGATTTACTGAAAAAACAAAAAAAACAATTAGAAAATAGAGAAAAAAATTTGATAGCAAAAGAAGAACAGATTACAAAAATAATTGAGAAACTGACTTACCAAGAACAAGAACTAGTGGAAAGAGAAAGATTTTTAGAAGAACTAGGCCTAATTGAAAAAAAGAGGTCTAGCTTGAGTATAAAACCAGAAGGTACTTTTAAAGTATCTCAAATTAATCATGATTTAATTCAAAATATACAGCAATATATATTTACAAATACTCATGACCATTTGAAATACGAAACAGAGGTTATAGAAAATTTTACGGCATCTCTTCAAACTAATCAGATGATTATTTTATCAGGTTCGTCAGGAACAGGAAAGACTAGCTTGATTTCCGCATTCTCTAAAAGTGTTGGGGCCAGTTTTAAAGTCATTCCAGTACAATCTAGCTGGTTAGATAGGCAAGACTTATTAGGATATTTAAACCCGTTAAGCAAGATTTATGTTTCTACTCCATTTTTAGACGCAATTAAAGAGGCAAAGAATGACGAAGAAAGGCTTTATATAATTTGTTTAGATGAAATTAATTTAGCTCAAATAGAATATTACCTAGCAGACCTACTGAGTTTAAGAGAGCACCAAGAGGGAATTCCTTTGTACAGCAAACAAGAATATTCTTTTTATCTTGAAGAAATTAAGTGGTACGTTAAAAATCGATACAATTTGAGAAAAGAAGATGACGCAGAAAAATTACTCAAAGCCAATTTGAAAATTAATGATAAAGATATTTTTAAGTATTCGCAAAGGTACAACAATCTTAGAAAATACGGACATAACCTAAATATTCCTAAAAATGTTCGAATTGTTGGAACGATGAATGTGGATGGGACGACAAAGCCTTTAAGCCCTAAAGTAATTGATCGAAGTTTTATCTTTGAAATAAATAAGCAAAATATTAATCTTGAAATGAATAAAGATTTAAAAGAAGTTTTCGTCCCAGCAGAGAATTGGTCTTTAAGTAATTTGAAGATTGACGAGACGGATTTTATTAAAAAACTGAAAGAAATAAATTCATTACTTAAAGAATGTAATGCTGAAATCAATAGCCGAACCGAAAAACATATTTACTATTTAGAAATATCTTATAATAATTTAAAAAAAGATCCAATGGAAGTACACGACTTAATTATAATGGGCAAAGTGTTGCCTAAAATAAATATTTTTATAGATGATACTTTTAATACACACTATCAAATACAAAATGAAATAGAAAAATTAGTTGGTAAAAAATCTAAATCTTACAACAAGGTTACTGAAATGATTGCGAAATCTGAAGTAACTAATGTTTTTACTTATTGGGGGTAAGTATGTGGAAATAAAACCAATCATGATAAATGTACATTATGATAAAAATGCAGAATTGTACGAAAGAATGCTTCCAGTTATTAATATTGAAGAAGTAGCTGAAATACAATTTGATCCCATTAATGAATGTTGGTATACATTTAATCATTATCAAAATTATTCAGTGATAGAAGAAGAAGTTGTTTATGCTCAAATAGGATTTAAAGTAATACGGAATGGCCATGAAAAAAAGTCTGAGGAAGTGATGTATATAAAAAATGACGAAGGAGTGAATAAAAAACTTTTTTTGTATAAAGATGTATGGTTTGAATTGAGTAAATTCAAGTTTAATAAGAAAAAAAAACGAATTGAATACTCTTCAGAAAAAAGGGATCAAATTGCAGGGTTAAATCAATCTGGAAATTTAATTCCAATATTAAAAACATTGTCCGGACAAACTATAAAAGATGGCAAAAACGTTTTATTTTTGCCTTCATCTATTTCTCTAGATAACTATCGAATAATGGTAGCGGATATTTTTTACGTTTATATTGATTTATTAAGAGATAGTCATTCCAACGTTGTACTAAGTAGGCAAAAAACTAAATCTCTGGAGTGGATAAAAGAAATTATTTCTATAATTGAAAAACCTATCAATAAAATTAATAGAAATCCAGAGCAAAATTTTAATGTTAGAATTTCTAATGAGAAAATAAATCAATCTGAAAAAATATTTGACCCAATGACTTTAATACAACAAGAAATATTTTTAGGCAAAAACAAAATTAAAAGACCTGTTATTTATAAAGAAGTAAATACTTATGAAAACAGGATTATTAAACAGTTTTTAATGTCTTTAAAATTCTATATTAATTTATATCTAAAAGAAAAGTTAATCGATTCTAAAAAACTAAATATTGAATCAGAGTTAAAAGTTTTAAAGGCAAAAAAAGATTTCTTGACATCTTTCGATAAAAATGATGTGCAGCAATTGTCTGATATTGAGGCTCGTTATGATAAAGAACTCAAAAAGTATGTGCAAAATCTAAAAGTTAATCTGAAAAAAACTCTATATCATACACATGAAAATACAAATATGAATAACATGATTAATGTAGAGTTAAAATTTGCAGTGACAATTCCTATTAAATCAAAAAAAACTGATTATATAAACGGTGATATAGAAACGGAATACTCCACTGAATGGAATAATAGTTCTGGAAAGTGGGATCTAGAGTTAATTTCTTATTCATATCAAAAAGATACAAGTGGAAAGATTGTAGTAAGTTCCAAGACCACTGAAAAATTTAATAAGAAATTTAAATTACAGTTAAGATCAAAAAATGTTAACGAACACTTATCTCTATTAAAGAGTTTTAAAGAACTAGAAAATAATAAAACATATCTTTATGCTATTAGTGGTAATATTCAGAAAGATAAAGAGGTTTTCGATTTCTCGAACAAGGATTTTATTGGGAAAAATGAAAAGGGTAATTATAAAAAATATAATTTTTTATTTTCAGAAATAAAAGAAATATATGTTAACAACAATAAAATAGACCTTAGTAGAAAATACTTATTAGATGACTTAGTCAATGAATTATTGTCAATGGATAAAACATATGCTGGAATATTGGACAAACAAATGGAGAATAGGCTAAAAATTTCTTCATACAAAGAGCAGCAGGGCTTGAGAAGTCAACTATCGAATATTCTTGGAGAAGAGCAGGAGTACAAAAAATTATATAAGAAAATTAAGTATTTATTAAGTTTAAAATTGTTTAAAGATATCGAGATTACTAATTTTGAATTTGTTAAAGCTACACAACTTTTTTTACATAACACAGACTATAGAGTAGTTTGGGAAGTTTTAAAACAAAATAAGTTTTTACAAACCCCATCTTTATTTGCTAAGAACAACCAAAATTTCATCAGTATTAAAAACGTTAATGATATATATGAGATTTGGTCTTTTATAAAAATGTTTTATCTACTTAAAAACGAACTAGGCTGGAAACTTGAAGATAAAAGAAGTTTTACTAGTGAAATCGAATTATTTCTCTCAGGTAAGAATAATAAGAAGAAAAATTTAAATGAATTCATTGTAAATTTATATAAAAATGATCATGAACTTGAATTATGTTATAACCCAAAACTCCCTAGACATAATCAAGCGTCATTAACACCGGATTATAGGTTTATTATAAGAAATAAAAAGAATCCAACTTTTCATTTAACTGTATATTTAGATGCTAAGTACAGAAATTATAGAGAACAATCAGAGAATGCTTGGATAAGGGATATCAAAGAAGTTGCTATTGAAAAATATTTGAGAACAACTTCTACAGATATAGATTTAAAAGGTGACCTTTCATTTATTCTTCACTGTGATGATCAATTTGGTGATGAAAAAGAAGTTGAAGGTACAAATTACAGTGCTGCATATGATAAAAGGTTTCAGGAATTAAATGGAAATAAACTTTATTTAGGTGAAGAATCAAACTATAATCAGGTTTTTTTGAAACGAGAAGAGTATGGGCATAGAGTAGGGTCAATATTTATGACTCCACAATCTACTTTTTCATTTATAAAATGGTTTAGAATGATTATGGAATATCATGTCGGGGACCACAAAACTTGTTGGAGATGTGGTTCAACCCATAATCAGGTAATAGAGACAGAAACATCTACCGAAACGGGCTACCCAAAACTTTATTTAGAATGTAACACATGCGGGGAATTTTGGGTAAAAGTACATTGTAGAAATGGGCACAAGTTAATTAAACACACTAATAATTTTCATCAACAAAAAGATAATTCTAACTCATGGTACGTTATATGTCCTTTATGTTTCCAAGGGAAATAGAATTAATGATTTATACAATATAAATGACTTTGAATAGTTACTTATAAGTCTAGATTCTCACAAATTTATAGAAGACAAAGTATTCCGGTGGTAACGATTGTGGCTTATCATAGGAGTTGGTGCTGAAATTCACTAGATTTTTGATGTTCAAGGAGTCATTTATCACTCTATGATAGTTAGCACAAGTACTAGGGTGAAATAGAAAAGGCTCAGATCAATCCCAACTGATCTGAGCCTTTAATTCTGTTTGATTTATTAGTATTTTCTAAAGAATACTCGATAATTCAAGTGAAGAAATTAATTTAAGGTGTGACTAGTTCATGAAATTTAAGTTATCTAATCAAAATCCTATAAACTAGCGACAGATAACCAATGTATTCAAGTTAATGAACTGTCTCTATTTTGAACATAATATAAAAGAACTTCATTTCAAAAAACCTTATTTAAACTTACAAACTGTAAGTATTCTTAACACTAAAAGCCACCTTCAAAAACAACACAGCCCCCGCCACAATATTTACACCCGGAATTGAAAGAGCTGCCACTATAATCGCAAGCTTTGACACCTTTGCTCCGCAGTAGATCGTCATCAGCTGAAAGTAAGTTTTCCGATCAATCTGCTTATTGATATATCTTTTTGTGAGGGAGGCAGCAATCAGAGCGATTGACCATGCGGATAGAGCAGGCAGGTAATTCCAGAGTGACGGATTTTCGATTAATTGATCCACCACCAGTTCAACATCTGCTGTCAGTTCCTTATTGCTGATTCCAGATGAGGCAGTCCCCAGTTTTTCGGCCAGCTCCTCAGTCAGGATCACCTGGTCTTTGCCGACTTCTTCAATTGCTTGATTCGCATAGGCCTCTGAGTCAGTCGCCTTCATTTGATAACTTTCAGCAGATCCGCTCTCGTCATAAATGACAATATCATAGTCTTCATGATTGGTATCCTCAAACATATAAGCATATATTGCATCATCGTCTTCATTTTCAATTTCTATATAATACACCTCATGAGCAATTCCTTTAATATTTGAAATCAGTCCCGTAAGCTGTTCTTCTTCAAGAGATTGCAAGTAGGCTTGCAGCTCATTGACATCTGCATTTGCCAACTCCTGATTACTCCGTTTTAAAGCCTCAATGATATAGCCGTGCTTTTCCATATCAAGCTGTGAACCCTGTGAATAAAAATGTCCCAGAGCGGTGGCGATCCCTATTTCATCCCAATTGTTCCTGACGATTTTTTTAATCTTATCCATTCATCTGCTCCATTTTATTTCTTACATCGTCTTTATTCATTTTTTTGCCTTCACTTTTACCGGACTTAAAGGCCCTAATCAGCTCTTCCTTAGTCGGTTCTTTTCCTTTCGCCTTTTCTCTGAAATAAAGGTCCATCACTTTTCCCATTCCAAATGTAAGACCGGCAACCAAAGGAATTGACATAATCCCACCGAGACCCGGAAGACCGATTTTATAAAGGCCGATAGCCGTCTGCTGGGCAGCAAAGCCTCCCCCGACAACACCGCCGAGATATTTCAACACATTCACTGCGCCGCTTTCTTTCAGATCAATCCCACGGATCTTTGCAATCTTATGCCCCATAAAGGCCTGGATTGGAGTAAGAATGAAAATATCAGCAAATGGAAGCGGCTGGATCGCGACAGCCGCACAAATCAAAGAAGTCGTGCCAATCATTTTATTGACCTTCTCATCCGGTGTTAGTGCGTCATTATTTTCAATCTCAAAAAACTCTTTAGAAAGCTGCTGCTTATACTTTTGAAACAAACTTTTCTGCTCCTGCGTCTCCATATCCGTGTCCACCCTTCAAAAACAATTTATAAATCTATCATATTACTTTTATCATATATATAAAACAAAATATGTTAAGAAGCGAAGGGAGGGACAGACCCTGTCTTCGCTCTGCACCGGTGGGATAGTGAAGGCAGGGACAGACCCTGCCTCCAGACCCTGCCTCCACAGACCCTGCCTCAAAAAAAGCGGAGAGAGGAACAGACCCTCTCTCCGCCAATTAAATTATTGAATAAACTCATACTCTTCAAGTGTGATATAATCTGTGCGCTGATATTTTGTTTTATGGAAGGTATATGCTTTATTCTCATAAAATGCAGGTCTGCTGTCTACGGGGATTTCATCTACTACGTTTAGTTCTTCATCAACTACGATGATTCGTTCAGTGCTTGTACTCATTCGTCCTGTATCATAGGCCATGAACAGGCCGTTGCCAAGACCGTGTGCATAGTAGAATTCGCCATAGTTGATTTTGTCCGTTGCGCCATCGTATAAGGGTTCTCCGGTTACATAATCGATTTGAACAAGTCCGTTATTCGTCCTTCCGTAAGCTTTTGTATTTTCAATATCCAGATAGATTACTTTATTGATCCAGAGAAGATCGTGTGGATCATGAATGACAAAAGGTTCTTTTATATCGGAATCTTCATCAAATGGGCGGGCGATGTAATCATCATGATGTCTGCTGAGTATGACCCTGCCTTGTGAAGTATCAGTAATGACTTCTTCCTCATTTAATGTGACGGTTCTTTTAAAAGTGGGCGTATCTCGTTCATCCAATTCTACTAACGCAACTTGATCCGGACTGATTCTGGTGATCATTTCTCCCTGATTCAGGTCAACTGTTCCAAATCGCAAATCTTCAACGTCTGTTAGAGGCTGTACTTCATCAATGATATAATCAATCCAATCCAGCGTTGAAGTGTGAGCAAGAGGAGTGCCTGTTAACAGATTGAGCTCGATGTATTGTACGGGATGATCCAGATGTACATGCTGGCCCTGATGATTTACAATGACAGGATTTCCTTTAGCATTCACAGCAAACATGGATACCATGTGGGAAGGATCCCAGAAGGAGGACCGCTAACGAAAGATGTTTGAAAATTTTTAAAAACATCCGATCTGTTTTCACGACAGATCGGATGTTAGCAAATGTACATATTATTTAATATAGAGTTTTTTATGCAAAATATTTACCTTCGCAGTGTTAAACATTTTTTGCAGAAGAATAATGAAAAAAGGCGTTGAAGAGGACATGTACGCTTTGAACAGGCGAATCCAAGCTCACCAAATATGCAATTGAATTATTTAAACTAATATTTAGCGTGATAAGAACTTGTAAAATGTTACAATCGTTATAAAAGCAGATGCTGGAGGAAGATACATGTCAAATTCGAATGATTTCAACCGTGAAGAAGTAAATCAGTTAATTCAATCCATTTATAAAATGCTCGCCGATTCCAAGTTTCCCGGGAAAGTGAAGGATAAAATCGCCAGGGAGCTTGAGGTGCTGAAGGGGTTTACGATTGATGCAAGGCCTGCCAGAATTGCCATTGTCGGCAGACGTGGTGCAGGGAAGTCCAGTCTCATTAATGCGATTTTCAGTGAAAGGCGTGCTGAGATTGGTGATGTAAAAGCGAGGACAGGTGCAGGCAAGTGGCATACATACACATCCGCATCAGGCGATCTTGAAATATTGGATACGCGGGGACTTGGTGAAGGGGATACACCGGAAGAAGCTGTGTCCAGGGAGACTGCCATTGAAGAAGTGAAGGCTTCCATTCAGGAGAAATGTCCGGATGCGATTTTGTTTTTGAGTAAAGCAAAAGAAGTCAGTGCGAGAATCGATGAAGACCTGCAGCAGCTGCTTGAACTCAAAACTTCCATTAAAATGCAGCACGACTTTGACGTACCGATTATCGGCGTTGTTACCCAGGTGGACGAGCTGAGCCCGAAATCATCAGACAAACCGCCCTTTGATCATCCCGTAAAACAAAAGAATATCAGGGAAGCGGCTGACGTCCTGTCTGAAAAGCTGAAGCAGGCGGTGGCAGCACCGGTAAACGTTCTGCCAGTCTCGAGTTATATGGAGTTTGATGGTGAGGAAATTGTCTATGACATCAGGTGGAATATTGATAAACTGCTTGATTACATGCTTGATAAGCTCCCAAACGAGGCACAGATGATCCTGGCAAAGCTATCAAAGATTAAATCTGTCCAGAAGAAAATTGCCAGGCGAATCGGTAAAAGTACCGCGGGCGTAACCGGCGTGATCGGCGGAAGCCCGATCCCGCTCGCAGACCTGCCAGTTATCACAGGACTTCAGATGACCATGATCTCAGCCATCGCAATGATCGGTGGCACAAAACTCAATAAAAAAGGTGTCATTGACTTCCTCGGCGCACTCGGACTTAACGTAGCAGCAGGATTCGCACTGCGCCAGGCAGCAAGACAGCTTCTAAAAGTCATCCCGGTCGCCGGCAACGTCATATCAGGTGCCATCGCAACAGCCGGAACCTATGCACTGGCAGAAGCCGCCATTGCCTACTTTATTGACGGGAAATCGCTGGATGATGTGAAAGAGACGTATGATGATGTGTTTGAGGAGGAGAAAGAGGCGAAGTAAAGAAGGTGGACGGAGAAGACTCTATCATCTGGAAGTTATTATACAAATGATACAGCCGGCTCCGTTTAGGTGTATTAAAAGAGAAAGCGAAGTCCACCCGGACCTCGCTTTCTCAATTTTCTACCATTCCACTTCAATCACCCGACCAACCAAGGAAGTATCATCCTCAAGCATCTCCTGATCAATCTCGGCAATCACTCTCACATCAACATCCTGTTCCTTAAGCAATGCGTAAAGCTCAGCATACTTCGTCTTACTAACCGTAAATGTTTTATAGTCGATCTGATAGCTATATGCCTGATCATGATTCCAGTCCGCAAATGGATCAGTTTTGTAATAGGGATCGCTTGGCAGCTGGATTTCAAAAGTATCTGCATTTTCATCACCAAGCACAAGCTCAGCTTTACTTTCCATGAAGAATGGCATATCAATATAGCTGTAAGGGTCATATAAAACATCCTTATCGGTCAGCTCAACTCCCTGCTGCTCCATATACTGCTTTCCTTCCTCAGTGATCGTTGAAAACAATGGTTCAATAACGGAGTATTCCGCTTCTCTCACATAAGCACGGGTTCTCGAATATCTGCTATTTAAATCTGAATCATACAAATTTACGGCATTCAGCTGAACAAATCCTGTCTTCGCAGCCTCATATAAGCCCTGGAACTTTTCCCTTTCAAAAAATAAAGTCCAGGCCTCAAGTCCGGCAGCAGTGCGATGAACGACATCGATTTGAAAATAATCTGCCGGATCAACCACGTCAGGCGAATAGCCCGTCTGCGGAAGCATCTGCCCCACACCTTCATAAGCAAAATAACGTCCGCTATACGCATACGGATTATATCGCACTTCCCGCTCAGTCGTAGACAGTCCCATTTCATCCATAAAAGCCTGCAGATCTTCGGAAGGCAGGTAACTTTCCTCCGGCAGCAGCTTGATAACCTCAATATCCGTGACAAAACCGGTCGGTGAAAAGTCCATCTCATCATTTGGATCCGGGATGACACCTGTTAAAAACAGCTCCGCATCACTCTTCAATAAGTCATTGTACAACTCAGCATATGTATCGCGATCCAGATAAAAAGTAGCGCTGGTTTCCTGCGTATGCGAAACAACCTCCAGTGCAAAATCCACCCCGGTACGCCCCTTACCATAACCCGAAAAATCATCCGATAACGTCGCAGTTCCACCCATATAAAAAGGCGTCCCATAATACTCCTCAATATTAAGCAGCGCCTCATCACCATATACATTTGTATCGGCAGAAGCAGCATAAGGCTCAATCGGATACAACTCAGTCTTAGGAACATTTGCCTTATCCAAACCAAAATTGATCACACGGAACTCATGCTCAGCAGTACTAATTGGCGTTTTCTCCTCTTCCTCACAAGCCCCCAACACAAGAACAGCACTAGAAACAACTAAAATCCTCTTAAACAACAACCCACAATCCCTTTCTATCCTTTACAAATACGACAGTATGTAAAATTAAAGTTGGATCTATTTTAACATTAATTGTGGAGAGAGGGACAGACCCTGTCTTCGCTGGTCACGGGTGGGGGAGTGAAGGGAGGGACAGACCCTGTCTTCGCTGGTCACGGCTGGGGGAGTGAAGGGAGGGACAGACCCTGTCTTCGCTGGTCATGGCTGGGGGAGTAAAGGGAGGGACAGACCCTGCCTTCGCTGGTCACGGGTGGGAGAGTGAAGGGAGGGACAGACCCTGTCTCCACTGATCACGGGCGGGAGAGTAAAGGGAGGGACAGACCCTGCCTTCGCTGGTCATGGCTGGGGGGAGAAAAGAAAGAGACAGACCCTATCTCCACCAAAGTTTAATAAATCTGTCATCAGGTAACACTAAGTAGTAAACTATAATGAGAGATATGAAATCGAGGTTATAAAGTGAAGAAATTAATGTTAACTGTCTGGATGTTATTGATTTGTATCGGTGTTTTCACAGGAGATGTGGGGGCATTATTGTCGCGGGGACAAGTATCTTTTAACATCAATCCTGCCCCTTCAGGAAATATGTATTTTCAACTATACCCGTTATTCCATGCGAGTTTTTTCGAAATGACTGGACACTTTTTTATGTTTTCGGTGCTGACATATCTGGTCTATATTAACTTCAAACAATTGCACCTGACTTTTTTGATTGCTTTGATTTTTGCTGTCACCACAGAACTGTTACAGCCCTTCTTCGGACGGGGCGCTGATCTGTATGATTTACTGGCTAACATGATTGGGATCTTTCTGGTGGTGTTTTTGATTGCAGCGGAGGCAGGGACAGACCCTGCCTCCAGTGGTGAGTAATGACGAGCGGAGACAGGGACAGACCCTGTCTTCGGAACATAAAAAAGGGTGGAGCTTATGTCACATAACATTGATTTTCAATATACATACACGTCAGGGGATAGCTGGGCTTCAGGATGTATCAGCACCGAACATCAAACATTTGAGTTTACATGTTCCTATCTATTCCATAATCCTTTTGAGGAACTACTAAATGCTGTCTATCAGATCGTACCGAACCTGGCTGCGTTTCCAAGGAAAGAAATTCATTTCACAATGCTGGATGAACCGCTTGAATATAGGTGGGAATTCAGATTAATAGATGATACACACGTGAGAATCAACATCTATGAAAAAGTGTACGACTCGAAAACAAAACTGGTTTTTCAGGACAATTGCAATTTATTCAGCCTCCTAAAGGCTCTAACAAAATGCATTGCTAATAATCCTGAACTCAGAGGAAATGAAAACATAGAACGGATTAATAAGGAGTTTAAAGTTTACTTGAAGAATGGCTGAGCGAAGGGAGGGACAGACCCTGCCTTCGCTCAAGACTGGAGAGAGCCATGAGAGAAAAGAAAATCCGAGGAAAGAAAAGAAAGACTAAGCAGATGCTCGCTTTTATGGAAGAAGCTACAGAATATTTTCCAACTGAATTTTACGGCGGCTACTGGAACTATCCGCTGCCGGTCGGTCAAAGCTTTATTACTTCAGATCAGATATCTTTTAAGATTAAAAGGTTATGTATGCAGACACTCATTGATAGAGCGTGGCATCTGGCGCAGCAAAAGCCTAAAGGGTATGATTTTTGCAGGGTGATTGCGTTTATTCATCGGACGGATTTGTGGCGGTCTGAAATCATCGTGTTTAAAGATGAAGATTACTATAGCAAATTCTTCGATCGGAACGGTGATGATTATAAATGGAGGAGACTCAATGATGAGCGGGATATTACGCGTGAACTGAATCTGTTGAAACCTGAATCGTTTCGCCCGATTGGATTTGATGAATTCATTATGGATGAGGACAAAAATGAAGTGCGGGGTGAAATTTGGGTAGTTGGAGAAATGGATTAGTGGAGCAGGGCGCGTTCTGCTTCTAAATTGTATATGAAAAAGGGGATCGATCAAATGAAAAAGGATTACATAAACTTTCTTGAAAAACATCTTGGCAAGATCCAGCATGGATGGGATAGCGATCAGGGAAACTATCAGATCGCCCGTTTTAACCACGTTCCACATGACGGAGCGATTACATTTACCACAGTCGGACTCAATCGATGCGTTCAGATAGATGAAACAGCGGGAACAAAGCTGTCTCAAGAGCTTGTATTTATATCAGATGAATCATTTGGAGAGCAGAACATTCCATCCATTATGATGCAAATCGCAGAAATGATCATAGATACGGGGAACATACTGCTTCAAGGAGAATTAATCGGTCCCCTACGGTAAAATGTTCGAAGGGACACTTATGGAAGCTGTCTACGTGACAAGCCCGGTTTATTTTAAAGAAGCGTTTTTCGTCTGTGTGGATGAACCAGGACTCGAAATCATCATGGCCTGGCTGATTCCAGTCACTGCCGAAGAGGCAGCGTTTATCAATCAATACGGCGGGGAAGCTTTCGAAGACCTACTAGAAAGAGAAGACCCTGATTTAACAGATCTGGGGAGAGTGAGTTTGGTTTGAATGGTGGGAGTGGAGGCAGGGACAGACCCTGCCTCCAGTGCCCACCGGTGGGGTAGCGAAGAGAGGGACAGACCCTGCCTTCGCTATTCACATTTACATTGTAACCATCCAGTTTAATGGTAAAATAGACACGGGGTAAAAAAGTAGTGTCGGAAAACCTATTAATCTTGAAGAAAGGAGGAGCTATGCAAAATAAGAAAATACTCAGTTACATATTAATTTCTATATGTACCATGCTTTCGTTATTGTTTTTCTATGAACCAATTTTTTTATTTGCTGGCAGGATGGAATTGAGTGTCCTGGTGGGGTTCGCAGCGATTGCATCTGGTTTATCGGGTATTCTGATGAGCCTGTCATCGCGCCGTGGTGCAGTGTTTGAGGCAATTCGAGAGTATTATCAGCAGGGCGATACTTCAGAAATGATTGCAGCGAGGAGAAAAATTTACAGTATTGAAGAAAAAGAAACGGTCACATATCTCGAAAATTCACGTGAATGGACAGAGGAACAGTCTCTTGCAGCAGCAGAGCTCTGCTCATTTTTTCATTTCTGGGGCATGATGGTCAGAAAAGGCTACCTCCCGCTCTGGATTTTTAAAAGTGCTTCAGGACCTTCAATTGTAAGACTGCATTATCTGCTTAATGACTTTATCAAACAGCGCCGCATCGAAAACAATACATACTACGCTCAGGATTTCGAATACCTTGCAGAGCAGATCAAACGCAAATATAAAATCTATTATCCGATACGGAGAAGGGGGAGGAAGAGGTAGAGCAGTGAAGGGAGGGACAGACCCTGTCTCCACTGGCCACCGCACAGGTAGCGAAGGGAGGGACAGACCCTGCCTTCACAAAACCCCCTGGAAAGGTTCACATCATATGAAAAAAATCATCATTATAACAATGATCGTTCTACTGGCATTGCCTTTTCTTTTTGTATTTGCACCATGGATTTTCACAGCGGCAATGTTGATAGGAATCTTTTTTCTCAGAACAAATTTCCCTCAAATCAAAGGAGCTGCCGGAGAGTGGATGGTGAATCAGAGGTTAAGCAAGCTTGGTCCGGAATATAGGACGTTTCATGATCTTTATGTACCAAAAGCTGATGGCGGAACGACTCAGGTGGACCATATTGTTACGTCGCCGTACGGCATTTTTGTGATCGAGACTAAGCATTATGACGGCTGGATTTTTGGCAGTGAGAAACAGAAATATTGGACACAGACCATATATAAAAGAAAAGAGAAGCTCTATAATCCGATATGGCAAAACTATGGGCATATCAAAGCGATTAAACATTACATAGATCAAGAAAAATCTAATCACATACACTCAATCATTGCATTCTCACAAAACTCCACATTTAAGTTTAAAGAAGAATTCCAGTCAGCCCGCGTGATTCAATTTCCGCAGCTTTTAGAGGTCATCCAGGAACATAAACTGGCAGTTATTGATGAAAATGATTTAAAAAGAATCAACGCAGCATTTAAACAACTGATCCTGACTGACAGAAAGCAAAAAAGGCATGTCAAAAAACAGCACGTTGATGATATCAAAAATCCTCACAATACAAAAACACAGAAAATAAAGCATGCGCCTGAAAAACCGGGCTGTCCTAAATGCGGTGCAGAACTTTCGATCAAAAGAGGAAAACACGGGTCTTTTTATGCCTGCACAACATATCCGGCGTGCCGGTTCACGAAGAGAGTCGGGTGAGGAGTGAAGGCAGGGACAGACCCTGCCTCCAGTGCCCACCGGCGGGATAGCGGAGAGAGGGACAGACCCTGCCTTCGCTCAAAAAAACAACATCACCACTGCAGCAGATTCTTCCCATTCCTGATACCTGACATATTGGATTGCAATTCTGATAAACCGGAACACTTCCTTCGTTATGTACCACAAAAAATTGAAGACAGTAACCAGCGCACCTATTCTCCAAAGAATAAATACAACCACTGAAAAGCATCCACCCGCGACATGCCTGGTGAAAATTGTCCCTAAAATGAAAACTAAAATACCGATCCCTACCCAAATCATTAAGCCCACTCCCTGAAACGTGATGAAAAAACTATTTAAATGGAATATAATAGAATATAAATCCGTATTAAAGTATATTACAGAATATAATAGAATGTATAGATGACGAATAGAAATAAATTCTCTTACTGGAAAAGGAGGGTTATTGTGATTAGAGGGATCAGTTTTAATATCCCAAACAAATATGGGAAGTTACTTGCGGATATATTAAACCCGATTGATCTTACACAATTCAATTGGCACAATGAAAACGAAGAGGCTTACTTAATCGTCAATGGTCAATTAGATCATGAACTTTTCTCCGAAAGTCCAAAGCAAATAGAGGGAAATGAACTTCAAAGAAGGATAGAAGACAATGAACATTATATAATATTTGCAGATTTAAAAGCCTTTCCTAGAGGAGAAAAGGCCCATAACATTGATACATATGAATCTTTTTTAGACAGTAATTGCCAAATGATTCTTCTAATTATTGACTGTGTTGATGTCACTATTTATTGCAAGGATAACGAAACATTAAGGTCACTTTATGAAAATGCACGAAGCAATCAGTTTGAAGACGTTCAGTATATAAGTGATGTGAACGACGGAAGAACCAGGCTGTCTGTGTGGTAGAGGAGTGAAGGGAGGGACAGACCCTGTCTCCAGTGCCCACCGGCGGGAGAGCGAAGGCAGGGACAGACCCTCCCTCCGCTTCCCGCTAACTCAAATCTGATATAATAAAATCACGATTTAGGGAGGTGACGCTATGAAAATTGGTGTAATTGGTTCAAGACAGTTCCTGAAGGATATAGAAAGACTGAAGGAAAAGTACCGTGAAGTCAGTTTTTATAAGTATTTGTACGAGTCTCCTGTTGAGGCTGAAGGCTTGATCAGGTCTGCTGAAGAGAGAATGGATGTCTGGCTGTTTTCAGGTGTGATTCCTTATTTTTATGCCCGTTCTGTTGTAAAGCGGAAGGGGTTATTGTATACATTTGCGCCGTTTACTGAAATTATGGTGACGCTTTCGTTGTTTAAGCTGTTTTATCAGGAAGGAATCACTATGAATAAGGTGTCGCTGGATTTGCCTGATCAGCGGACGATTCATGGGGTTTTAAATCAGCTCGGGGCTGATGATGAAGTTAAATTTGTGAAGGATTATGCATGGATTTATAAGGGATTACCGGAGCGGGATGCACTGGATCTGGATGAGTTTGTTGACTATCACAGGTCGTTATATGAATCCGGTGAAACGTTAATTGCTTTAACGAGTATACATGCTGTATATGACCGGCTGATTTCTCATGGAGTACCTGCGCGTTATATGATTCAGGCGGAGTCGGCTATTTTGGAGGGAATTGAAAGAGCGATTCAGATTGGTATGCTGGAGCAGGAGAAAAAATCTCAGGTTGCAGTGATCAGAATGGATGGCTCATATCAAGCGGTTCAGGATCCGTTTATTCGTTTACTCAATGGAACGGTTGCGCAGCATGAGAACAGTTGGAATCTGTATTCCACACGCGGAGCGGTAGAGGAGAAGTTTGATCCCATGCAACTGGTCAAAACGGGCGGTGTGCCTGTGATCGGGATCGGATTTGGACAGACACTCCGGCGGGCAGAGTTGCATGCACATGATGCATTACAGTACGCAAAAAAGCATCAGGGTAACGGTCCGGCTGTTTATGTATTGAATGATAAGGACGTTTTATCAGAATGGAAGGCTGAACATAACGTGCAAATAAAGGTGAAATCGGATTCTGAAGACGTCATGCGAATTGCTGAAGAAATTGATCTCTCTGCCAAAGCGGTCCATCTGTTTCTATCATTTATTACCGATGGAGATGCCCCGGCTTTTACTGCAAATGATTTTGCCGCTTACACAGGAAAATCCAGAAGGTCTGCTGAGAGGATGATTAAAAAGTTCGTGGAATATCAATATATCCGGCATGCCGGTACTGAGCGACCATATGATCAGGGAAGACCGAGAGCAGTCTACCGGGCAACAGAAAAACTCTTAAGTTATGTTGACTAGATGAAATTTTCAGATTATTATAATGTATAATAAACGACAAAATAACGACAAAAAGAGGGTGCAATCATGAAGATTATTGAAGCGAACATATGGGGGATCCATCTTCCTCTTAGTGAACCATTTGTCATATCCTATGCGACATTTCCGCACATGCCTTCTATTATTCTGGAACTAAAAACAGATAATGGACTTAGCGGATTTGGTGAGGCTGTACCTGATGAGCATGTAACAGGGGAGTCTTTTGAAGGAGCATACGCGCTTTTAAAGCATATGCTGATCCCTGAAGTGATGGGCGAATCACCTTTTAACATTGAGCGGATCCATCAGAAAATGAATGACAGACTGATACATAACCCTTCAATTAAAGCAGCGGTTGATATCGCCTGCTATGACTTAATGGGAAAAGCAGCAGGTTTGCCGGTATATGATCTGATCGGCGGGAGAGCGCACGACAGGCTCACCTATCCAAAGGTTATTTCAATCGGGACACCGGAAAAAATGGCAGCACAGTGTACAGAGGCACTGAATGCGGGGTATGAAGAATTGAAAATCAAATTGAGCGGAGATGTACAGGCAGATGTGCAGCGCTTGCATACGATTCGTCAGACAGTAGGGGACCAGGTGCCGATCCGGGTGGATGTGAATCAGGGCTGGAAAACAGTTGATCAGGCAAAACGTGCGCTGTCACAGCTTATATCACTTGATCTGGACTGGATTGAACAGCCGCTTGCCCCGCATGAATTTGATGCCATGAATGAACTGAAGTCTTTCTCGGTCATTCCGCTGATGCTTGATGAAAGTGTTGTGAGTGAGACAGATCTGAACAGGGCAATCGTGGCACGTGCAGCGGATAAAATCAATATTAAGCTGATGAAATGCGGGGGAATCTATCCTGCTGTTCACATGGCAAAAACAGCAGAAGCAGCAGGGCTCACCTGTCAGATCGGTTCAATGGTGGAATCCTCAATCGGTTCAGCGGCAGGATATCACGCAGCAATGGCAAGAAAAAATATTTCCAGTACTGAGCTCACAGGTCCACTGCTGTTCTCAAAAGATGTTGGTAATCTGACATATCAGATCCCTGAAGTAGTGCTCACAGGACAGCCTGGTCTTGGCATTGAGATTGATCGCTCCGTGCTGCAGGATTTGAGTGTTAAATATGATGAGATAAAGGGGGATATCACATGAGTGAAAAGAAAAAGAAATTTCCGATTCCACATACGTATGCCATTATTTTTTCAATCGTCATTCTGGCAGCAATCGCGACTTATATTGTACCTGCCGGACAGTTTGATCGGGAGGAAGTAGATGGCAGGACGGTTGTAGTTGGTAACAGCTATCAGGAAGTGGAGTCAAATCCAATTGGCTTTTTCGAAGTCTTTATGGCCATTCCTGAGGGGATGGCAGCAGGTTCTTCCATCATTTTTTATATCTTTTTGGTAGGTGGAGCTTTTGGCGTCATCCGTGCTACAAATGCAATTGAAGCAGGTATACATAAAACGGTTGTAAAGCTTGGGAAAAAAGAGTTTTTATTAATTCCAATTACGATGTTTATCTTCTCGGTGTTGGGTGCAACAATGGGCATGTCAGAGGAGAGTATCATCTTTGTTCCAATTGGGATTGCGATTGCCCGTGCGATCGGATATGACGCCATTACTGGTACTGCAATGGTCAGCCTTGGAGCGGCGAGCGGATTTATAGGCGGCATGCTGAATCCATTTACTGTCGGAATTGCACAGGGAATTGCTGAGGTTCCGATCTTTTCAGGATTTGGTTTCCGTTTTGTTGTATACATTTTTATTCTCTCCCTGGCGATTTTCTATGTGATGCGTTATGCAAGAAAAGTGAAAAATGATCCATCACGCAGTGTCATTGCTGACCTTGAAATGAAGGCCAAGAAAGATGCGGAAAAGAAAATTAAAGAATCCGGGCTTCCTTCATTTTCAACAAGGCATTTGTTTGTGTTTCTGATTATCATTGGGGGTTTAGTATTTAACGTATATGGTGTATTCCAGTGGGGATGGTATTTAACTGAGCTCGCTGCATCGTTCATTATCATCGGTTTACTTTCAGGGTTTGTAGGCGGATTGAATGTGAATCAGGTATTTGATGCTTTTGTTGACGGCATGAAGCTTGTGGCATTCGGTGCATTGATTGTAGGTTTTGCCCGTGCGATTCTTGTTGTTATGGAAAATGGCGTGATTATAGACACACTTGTCAATTCACTCGCAGCAGTGATCAGTCAGCTTCCTCAGACAGTCAATGTAGTGGGAATGCTGGTTGTGCAGACAATTACAAACCTGTTTATCCCGTCAGGAAGTGGACAGGCTGCAACTACCATGCCAATCATGACACCTTTATCAGACCTGCTGGGCATTAATCGTCAGGTTGCGGTGCTCGCTTATCAATATGGCGACGGTATTTCAAATTCAATTATTCCGACATCTGCATCATTAATGGGATATCTTGCTGTTGCCGGCATTCCATATGAAAGATGGGTCAAATTTATTTGGAAATTAATACTTGGCTGGTTCAGTATTGCAGTTGTGGCATTGGTTGTTGCGGTGCTGATTGGAGTCTCATGATGGAGCAGCCATTACTTGAAAAGATATATAAAGACTTACACGAGATTGCAGAGGTAAGCTTTAAAGAAAAGAAAACGACAGAATATATCGCATCAGTTTTATCCAAGCATGACATACGTATTCAGACATTTGAACAGCATACTGGTTTGATTGCTGAAGTGGGAAGCGGCAGTCCGGTGGTTGGGCTGCGGGCTGATATTGATGCACTCTGGCAGGAGGTGGATGGTGAGATGAAAGCCAATCACTCCTGCGGGCACGATGCTCATATGACCATTGGAATTGGTACGTTACTTTCTCTGAAAGAAAAAGAGTCTCAATTAAAAGGTACCTTCCGATGCCTGTTTCAGCCTGCTGAAGAACAGGGGAACGGCTCACTGAAAGTCGTCAAAGCAGGAGCCGTTGATGATATGGACACTTTATTTGGTGTCCATCTGCGTCCCCGGGATGAAATCAGATTTGGAAAAGCAGCACCTTCAATTCGCCACGGTGCAGCAATCTTTTTCGAAGGTAAAATTATCAGTGCAGATGCCCATGGTGCCAGACCACACCAGGGGGTCAATGCAATTGACGTCGGCTTTGCCATTCAGCAGCGTCTGAATCAAATCAGGCTGTCTCCCATGACCCCGTATTCAATTAAGATGACTAAATTTCTGGCAGGCGGAAACAGTCCGAACATCATACCCGGAACCGCATTATTCAGTCTGGATTTGCGCTCGCAGACAAACAGCGGGCTTGATGAGCTTCAAAAAGAAGCCTCAGTCACGATTGAAGCGGTTAAGACAATGTACCAGGTAGAAATAGAAGGGAAATGGGTCGATTACACACCGGGTGCGGAAGTCTCATCAGAAACGGAAAACATACTCAGGACTGCCATCAGAGATGTGCTGGGTTCCGAAAACTGTGAGGACCCAGTCATCACACCCGGTAGCGACGACTTCCATTTCTACACAATCGAACGCCCACACCTTAAAGCCTCCATGCTCGCACTTGGAGCAGACCTGACACCAGGGCTTCACCATCCGCATATGAGCTTTAATCTGGATTGCCTGAAAATTGGGGTTGAAGTGATAGAGCGGGCGGTTATGGGAGTGATGGAGTGAAGGCAGGGACAGAGCGAAGGCAGGGACAGACCCTGTCTCCAGTGCCCACGTTGGGAGAGCGAAGAGAGGGACAGACCCTGTCTCCAGTGCCCACCGGCGGGAGAGCGAAGAGAGGGACAGACCCTGCCTTCGCTCCGACACCATTTTTCAAATTATCTAAAAATTCCCCTTGCTTTTTTGAAACCGCTATCATAAACTGTTTTTAAAGATAGTGATGTTTCACTAAAGGTCACTATAAATGATAGGGGGATGTTTATTTATGAAATATTTTTTGGACAGTGCAATTTTAGAGGAAATTAAGTATGCGTATGAGAATTGGGGCATTGATGGGGTGACGACGAATCCCCGACATGTGATGAATAGTGGGAAGTCGCAGGAGCAGCTGCTTAAGGAATTGGCTGAGGAGTTTAAGGGCGTTGAGAATTTCCCGATTTCTGTGGAGATTGATCCACATTTGGATGATGCGGATGAGATGGTGGCTGAAGGAAAGAAGTTTGCTGCATTATCACCGAATTTTATTGTAAAGATTCCTTGTACTGAGGCTGGATTGATTGCAGCGAAGAGACTTGAGGAGCAGGGTGTGAAGACGAATGTAACGCTAGTGTTCTCACCATCTCAGGCACTGCAGCCGGCTCGTGTAGGAGCAGCATTTGTGTCACCGTTTATCGGCTGGAAGGAACAGAGCGGGGATGAGACGGCTTCGTACATACAGGATATTGTGACGATTTACCGTAATTATGGTTATGAGACGGAAATCATTGTTGCAGCTTTGAGAAATGGACATCAGATTGCTCAGGCAGCGGTTGCGGGAGCGGATATTGTAACATGTGGATTTGACGTGTATAAGCAGAGCTTCTACCATCCATTTACGAACCACGGTCTTGGTGTATTTACAGATGCATGGGATAAAACGGTGAAAAGCTGATATGTCTTTACTGGATCAACTGAACGAAATAAATGCTGAGATAGACATTAAGCATGTAAGTGATCCTGCTTTTTCATTATACGGGCAGGTGCTGGAGATTCCAGCTGAGAGCTTTGAAGAAGTGATGACCAATAAAGAAGTACCTGAGGAAGGGAATGTATATGTCGCCAGTGATCAGGAGCTTGAGGCACTAGCAATCACTGCTTATATACAGGAACACATTTACGGTGGCTTCCCGGTTCAGGCAGGCTATTGTAATGGCAATACTGCAAAAATGAATGCGGTTGAATTTCATCATGGCAGTGAAGTAAATGTTGCCTGTACTGATTTGATTCTATTCTTAGGAGATCGCAGAAGAATTGAGAACCGGCAGTATCAGACGGACGACCTGAAAGCCTTCTTTATTCCAAAAGGAACAGTGATAGAAGTCTACAGTACAACGCTTCATTTCGCCCCGGCGAGTGTGAGTGATAAAGGGTTTAAGTGTATTGTGATTCTGCCGGAAGGAACGAACACGGATCAGGAAGGTGAAGCATTTCCGTATGTATTTGCTAAGAATAAGTGGCTGCTGATTCATGAGGAGCATGAAAAAATGAAGCAGCGCGGTGCGTTAGTCGGGCTGGCAGGTAAGAATCATGAGATCAAGCATGTAAAGGGGTAAGTGTTATGGAGACAACCAGGCAGGAAAGCTTTTCTGTACAGACAGGTGAAAATGAGTGGACGCTTGGACGGAAAGGTCATAACCTATTTCAGCATATTACGACCAAACCATTCATTTATGCGGGAACCGGTCATGAGAAAGTGGAGATGTACAGAGGGAACTTCAGGATTGAGGACCGTTTGGAAGAAAGAGTGGCGCTGCGTTTTGTGAAAGAGGAAAATGATGAGCTGTTTTTCTCGGCGGCAGGTCAGGAGCCTGTTATAAAAATGACTGCTGAAGTAAAAGATCAGCAGGTGACACTCTCTTTTGAATCACTTTCTTCATTATATAACCGTTTTTGGATCAGGCTGCAGGCTTCTCCGGAAGAAGCGGTATACGGATGCGGCGAGCAGCTTTCACATTTTAATCTGCGCGGTAAGAACTTTCCGCTCTGGACATCTGAGCCTGGTGTAGGAAGAAATAAGAACACCTATGTGACCTGGCAGGCGGATGTGACCGGAATGGCAGGCGGGGATTATTATCATACGAATTATCCTCAGCCGAGCTTCATCTCTTCAAGGCATTACGCAGTGCAGGTGGATACGACGTGCTATGCGGATTTCAATTTTGAGCACCCGGATTTTCATGAGCTTGAAGTATGGGGTGTGCCAAACCGTATCACCATTCTTGGAGGAGAATCGCTTCAGGATTGTGTGGAGAAGGTCTCTGACTTTTATGGCAGAAACCCGAAGCTTCCTGAGTGGGTCAATGAAGGGATTATGCTCGGTATCCAGGGTGGCACGCAGACGGTGGATGAGAAGTGGCAGCGGGCGGTTGATGAAGGTGTTCATGTTTCTGCTTTATGGGTGCAGGACTGGCAGGGCGAGCGCATTACCTCTTTTGGTAAAAGGCTGATGTGGAACTGGCAGTGGGATCAGAATCTGTATCCGGAACTGCCTGCATATATGGAAAAGTGGCGCAGCAGGGGTACGCGATTTATGGGCTATATTAATCCTTATATTGCAGTCGAAGGTGCACTGTTTAAAGAAGCTGAAGCGCATGGTTATTTTGCGCTGAACAGTGAAGGGGATACGTACTTAGTCGACTTTGGGGAATTTTACTGCGGGGTTGTGGATTTCACGAATCCGGAAGCCTTTGAGTGGTATAAGCAGGTCATCAAAACGTATCTGATTGACTTCGGGCTGAGCGGCTGGATGGCTGACTTTGGGGAGTACCTGCCAACGGATGTGATTTTACACTCCGGACAGTCAGCGATGGAGATGCATAACCACTGGCCGGTACTCTGGGCGAAGTGTAATCATGAGGCAATCAAAGAAGCAGGAAAGCTTGATGAGATTGTGTTCTTTATGAGAGCGGGTTATGCAGGGATCCAGGAATACTGCCCGTTGCTGTGGGGCGGTGATCAGTCAGTTGACTGGTCAGTGGATGACGGGATCAGATCTGTCATACCGGCTGCACTGTCTGCAGGGTTCTCAGGTATGGGTGTGCACCATAGTGATGTTGGTGGATATACCTCACTCCACGGTATAAAGAGAAGCAAAGAGCTTTTACTCCGCTGGGCTGAAATGTCTGCATTCACACCGGTTATGCGGTCGCATGAAGGAAATCGTCCTTATGACTGTGCGCAGTTTGATGATGATCTTGAAACACTGCATCATTTTGCTAAAACAACTGAATGGTTCAGAAAGCTGACGGATTACAGGAAGCATGTGCTGGCTGAGTATTATGATAAAGGCATTCCGGTACAGCGTCCTCTGCTTTTAAAAGATCCGGGAGATGAGAAGTTAACAGATGAAAAGTACAGCTTCCTTTTAGGAGAAGATCTGCTGGTGGCGCCTGTGGTTGAAGAAGGCGCTGTGACCAGAAAAGTATATCTGCCAAAAGGAGAATGGATTCATGTGTGGACCGGCGATCGCTTTTCGCAGGGTGCACATGAGGTGAAGGCTGAGATGGGTGAGCCGCCGGTGTTTTATTCAGCACAATCCAGCTGGGCAAAAGAGTTTACAAGCTTGAGAGGAGACTAATCAGTGACTTATTCAATTTTATATCTGCCAATTAGTCGAAAAACTTTTGATAATGAAGCAGCAGAAGAATATAGAGCTTTATCAGTTGAAAAGTTACAGGAGGTCGCGCAGGTTGAAGAGCCTGGACGTCTGCTTTCTTCAGTTGATGAGTTGAGAGAATATTTAACACAGGTGGACAGTCAGTCATTTGATGCGATTGTGTATCAGAGTACGACATTTGCTGATGCGGAATTTCCCGATGAAGTGACAAAATGGCGCAGGGAGCCGGTCGTTGTCTGGTCGGTTCGCGAGCCGAGTACTGGAGGACGTCTGAGACTGAATTCGTTAACAGGTGGTAACAGTACAAGCAACCTGATGAAGGTCAAAAAGCATCCGTTTCAGTTCATCTTCGGCAATCCGGATGAAGAAAGATGTATCACCGATTTGAAAAGAAGTCTGGTTGTTTTAAAAACGCAGACCCGTTTGAAGAATCTGAAGATCGGTGTCATAGGCGATCATCCGCCAGGCTTTTACTTCTCTGATACAGATGAGCAGCTGTTAAAAGAAAAGACAGGTGTATCAGTGGAGGCGATGGATCTGTATCACGCTTTTAATGAAAGTAAAAAAATTGAGCAGGCAGCTTATGAACCTGCGATTGCACTTGCTGAAAAGCAGGTGATCGGTTTAAACCGATCAGATGAAACGGTCACGCGATTTGCACAATTCTACACATATGTAGAAGAGCAGATCCAGCAGCGTGACATTGAAGCACTTGCGATCAGATGCTGGCCGGACTTTTTCACAGAGCTTGGAGCGGCTGCCTGCAGTACGCTTAGTCAATTTACAGAGCATGGGGTTGTGTCGTCATGTGAATCAGATATTCACGGCTCAGTGTCGATGTTTATTTTACAGGAGCTGAGCGGAGGATCCGCACCATATCTTGGAGACCTGGTCCACGTAGATGAAGAACATAACTCATTTGTGTTCTGGCACTGCGGTGCAGCAGCTTATTCACTGGCAAGCCCGGCAACCGGTGCAACTGCCGGGGTTCATCCGAACAGAAAGCTCGGAATGACAATGGAATTCGGGTTAAAAGCAGGAAATGTCACGATCTTCAGACTCCATTATGATGGTGAGAACTTTAAGTTCCTTGTATTCAGAGGTAAAGCGACTGACCGTCCTCAGCATTTTAATGGGACGTCTGTAGAGGTTGAAATTGAAAAGGATGTAAGAGAAACGCTGGATCACTTGATGGGTGAAGGCTATGAACCGCATTATGCAATTGTGTATGCTGATGTGGTAGATGAAGTGAAACGCCTTGGCAAGGTCATGAATATACCGGTTGATGTCGTGTAAGGAATAAGTAGTAAAGAAGGTGAAAGTCATGGCGAGACCGCCAAATATGCTGGATGCAACCAGCGGGGAAGCACTCTATCTCCAGGTGAAGGATATCTTGATCAGCCGGATTGAACAGAAAATCTGGAACGCAGGGGATCTGATTCCGACTGAACAGGAATTGATGAAGGAATTTGATGTCAGCCGGACGACGATTCGCCAGGCGATTTCGATTCTCGTTCAGGAAAACCTGCTTGAGAAAAAGCAGGGACGCGGTACAATTGTCCGTCCATCATTAATTGTAGGAAGCCTGAAAAAGCTGAAAGGCTTTGCTGAAGAAGTCATGGACCGGGGCATGCAGCCGCGTTCGAAGCTGATCAGGGCGCAAAAAACGAATGCCCTTTTTGAAGAAAAGTCGATTCTCGGTGTGCCGGAGGATGGCTACATTTATCTCGTGGAGCGGGTACGGTTTGCTGATGACATACCGCTTGCAGTTGAACGCTCATGCTGGCCGCCGCACATTGGAGAAATTCTGATGAATGAAGACCTGGATAATGCTCACTTTTATGAAATCCTGGAGCGCAACGGGATTTTTCTGAACCGGGCTAAAGATAAAATCTCAGCCATTAATGCAACGGTGCATGAGGCTGATCTGCTCGGGATCAGACCGGGAGAAGCGTTACTTGAAATGTCGCGATTAAGTTTTGGACTGAATGAAAAGCCACTTGAGCTCACGAAGACGAAATACCGGTCAGATCAGTATCATTACACCATTGATCTGCACCGGTAACCAGACTGGAGGTTCACGCATATGGAAAGCACGACTTTAAAGCAATATGGATTACTCATTGATCATCAATGGGTTGAGACAGAAGAAGCGATGGCAGTAGTGAATAAATCAAATCAGGAAGATTATGCGAAAATTTCAGTTGCATCCAAAACACACGTGGATGAAGCGGTCACATCAGCTAAAAAGGCACTGGAGAATGACTGGGGTCCTTATGACCGCTACAAGGTATTAAGTAAAACATCAGCACTGTTACTGGAAAATAAAGAGGAGATTGCACAGATTATCACAGCAGAAGTCGGTAAACCGATTAAGGATGCCCGTGTTGAAGTGGAACGTGCGGCACTGACGCTTGAGATCTCAGCTGAGGAAGCAAAACGCATCCACGGTGAGGGCGTTCCGGTTGAATCAGCACCCGGTTCAGAAAACAGGCTCGCATTTACAATCAAATCGCCGGTTGGTGTGGTTGCAGCGATTACACCATTTAATGTGCCGCTGAATCTTGTCTGTCACAAAATCGGACCGGCGCTCGCAGCAGGGAATAGTGTGGTGCTGAAGCCTGCAGAAGTCACACCAATCTGTTCACTGAAGCTTGTGGAATTATTGCTTGAAGCTGGGCTGCCACATGGACGTCTGCAGTATGTAACCGGGGACGGAGCAGTGATTGGTGAAGCATTCCTTGCTCATCCTGATGTCAACATGCTCACATTTACAGGGAGCCCGAGAGTAGGAGAGCTGCTGAAAAGTAAAGCCGGGATGAAAAAAGTATCCCTTGAGCTTGGAAACAATTCAGCTACTGTGGTTCACAGTGACGCTGATCTGGAAAAGGCTTCATCGCTGGTTGTTCAGAAAAGCTTTAACAGCGCCGGCCAGGTATGTATTTCAGTCCAGCGCGTATTTGTTCATAAAGAAGTGGAAGCGCAGTTCCTGTCACTTGTAAAAGAGAAGACAGAGCAGCTGGTAACGGGAGATCCTTTTGATGATCAAACGGATGTCGGTCCTCTGATCCGTCTAAGTGAAGCTGAACGCGTGGAAGAATGGATAAATGAAGCATTACATGAAGGTGCAGAGCTTGTAACCGGCGGAAAGCGGGACGGTGCTTATGTTCAGCCGACGATCCTTAAAAATGTAACGTCTTCAATGAAAGTATGTAAAAAAGAAGTATTCGGTCCGGTTTTCTCGATCGAAACATATGACGATGAAAACGAAGTCATTAAAAAAGTAAACGACTCAGATTACGGTCTGCAGGCAGGACTTTTCACTTCGAGCTTAAGCTTTGCAATGAAAGCGGCTAAGAAGATTCATGTCGGCGGCGTGATCGTCAATGATGCATCCATGTACCGTGCAGATCATATGCCTTATGGTGGTGTGAAGATGAGCGGGAGTGGAAAAGAAGGTCCTAAATATGCAATTGAGGAAATGATGGAAGAAAAAATCATTGTCTTTAACTTGTAAGGCAGAGACAGGTTTCAGTCAATGAATGTTCTGTCAGTCATTGCACCAATCTTTATTATTTTTGCAGTCGGCTTTTTCGGACAAAAGCATCTACAGCTGAATACAAAGACTGCCTCAACACTGGCGCTGTATCTGATGTCACCTTTTCTGGCATTCAGGACGTTTTACACGCAGCCAATCCAGGAGGAATTTTTGTACCTTTGTCTGTATGCTGCAGGTCTTTGCTTCATTCTAATTGGAAGCGTTTACTTATATGGCCGGGTTAGACGCTTACAGCAAAAAGAGATCAGTGCGCTGGTACTATCGAGTGCCTTTATGAATAACGGGAACTATGGAACGCCTGTCATTCTGTTCGCATTCGGCTCAGCCGGATTTGATGTTGCCATCATGCTGATGGTGATCCAGCAGCTGCTGATGAGCACAGTCGGCATTTACACTGCAGCCAGGGGCTCTGAGAGTGGCGGGTCAGTAAAGCCTGCGTTAAAAGCGGTTGTCAGAATGCCAATTGCTTATGGTGCTTTTGCGGGTCTGGCATTACAGCTTTCCGATGTTCAGCTGGCCATTCCGCTGTTTAATGCAATTGATCTCATTGCAGATGCGGCAATTCCGACGATTATGCTGATACTCGGGATGCAGCTCGCTTCTATCCCGTGGAAATTCTCAGATCCTCAGAATTTATCAGTAGCGTTAATTACGAGACTGGTTCTATCACCGATTGTAGCGCTTGGGTTGACGCTTCTGCTGCCGGTTGATGAATTGACTGCAGCTATTATGATTATCATGGCTGCTACACCTGCAGCTGCAAATACGACGATGTTTGCGATTCAATATGGAGCAAAACCGGAATTTGTATCACGGGTCACGTTGTTTTCAACAGTATTGAGTGTTGTAACGGTTCCAATTGTTTTGTGGCTCACTACTTAATTTAAGAACAAGGGGGAAATTTAAATGAAAAAGGCATTGCTTGCAGGTTCTTTAGCGGTTTCAGCTATTTTAGCAGGATGTGTTGGCGGTTCAGGGGGAAATGATACAGCCGGCTCTTCAAACGGATCAGGTGATGGGGGAGAAACAACCATCAGCTTTATTCACTGGCGTGGAGAAGATAAGGCCGTATTTGATGAGCTGATCTCGCAATTTGAAGAAGAAAATCCGGATATTTCAGTTGATATGACGATTTATCCATCTGAGCAGTATCAGTCAACCGCTCAAACTTTACTGCGTGACGGCTCAACAGGGGATGTATTTACAAGTTTTCCAGGCTCACAATTTGAAATCATCAATCGTGCAGGACTTTTTGAAGACCTGAGCGGTGAAGAATTTGTTGGCAATTATAATGAGCAGCTGATTACAGCAGGGCAGTCTGAGGATGGTCAGCAACTGGCGCTTCCACTGCAGCTTGTATTTAACCAGCCGGTCTATAATGCAACATTATTCGAAGAACTTGGACTTGATCCAAATCCTAAGAGCTGGGATGAATTCTTAGCACTTTGTCAGGAACTTCTTGATGCAGGTTACACACCGATCGCATTCCCTGGATCAGATATTGGTCCCGGCCAGTTCATGAATCCAATGATGATGAACAATGCACCTGAAGAGGACATCTTCGATCAGCTGATGGCAGGAGAAGCGAAGCTCACAGACGAGTGGTGGGTGAAGACGCTGTCACAATTCCAGGAGCTGAATGACCTTGGTTATCTGAATCAGGACTCTCTTGGTACAAATCACAACGGGGCGATCTCTCTTGTAGCAAATGAAGAAGCGGCAATGCTTGCTACCGGCTCCTATGCCATGGCAGGTATTAAAGAAATTAACCCCGATATTGACCTTGGTCTTATCGCACCAATTACTGTAGCTGAAGATGAAATGCAGTGGGAAGGGATTAATACAACAACGTTTATGCTTGCAGTAAATGCGAATTCTGAGAAGAAAGAAGCGGCAAAAGAATTTGTTTCGTTCCTTTCTGAAACAGAGCATGCAGAAACGTATGCAAACGAAACAAGTCAGCACGTTACTGTCAATGATGTTGAATACGAGTCAGAAGAATTGTCTTCTGCTTCTGAGTGGATGGATCGCAACACACGCTTCCAGCCACGTTACCTGATTCCGAATGCAGACGTTGAAAAAGCGGTTATCGCTTCAATTCAATCCGTTCTTGGCGGCGCTTCACCAGAAGAAGCTGCAGAGGAAGCACAGCAGATTGTAGATCAGAATATCGAATAAATCTTAGTTAAATAAAAAATGGGGAGGCTCTCTCTCCCCATTCTTCTGATAAGAGTGAGGGGGACTCCCATGCATTTCAAAAAAAATAAAGTATTGTTTCTATTTTTGCTGCCGGGCTTAATTTTATATTCAATCTTTTTCATCGTACCAAGTTTGAATGCGATCATTTACTCATTTACTGACTGGGACGGTTTATCACCTGACTTTAATGTAGTCGGTTTTGAAAACTACATACAAATCATAACGAATGACTCGATTTTCTTTAAAGCATTTACAAACAATCTGAAGTTCATGCTGTTTGTGTTGATCTTTCAGACTGGATTCTCATTACTTTTTGCGATGTTCTTAATTAAAAATACACGCACCAATGTATTCTTAAGGGCACTTTATTTCTTCCCGACCATTCTGAGCTCAGTATCTGTCGCGTTTATCTGGACATTTATCTATGATCCGAATATCGGGATCCTGAATACTGTATTATCTTCACTGAACCTGGAATTCCTGCAGCAAAGCTGGCTTGGAGACCAGAACATTGCCATCTATTCAGTGGCCGTGACGCAAGTATGGTTCCATACCGGACAGATGCTGATTATATTTGTAGCAGGCCTTCAGGCAATTCCTGAAGATCTGTATGAAGTGGCTGATATTGAAGGAGCCAACCGCTGGCAGCGTTTCCGTCATGTAACGTGGCCAATGATTGCGCCATCAGCGACAATCGTCATGGCTTATACAACGATTCAATCGTTTAAAGCCTTTGACTTAATTTTTGCCATGACTCGTGGGGGTCCCAACTATTCCACTGAAATCCTGGCAACGCTGATCTATTCGACGGCGTTCAGAAGCTTTGAATTCGGATATGCTTCAGCACAGTCTGTTATCTTCATGATCGTGATCGCCATCATTACCGTTGCACAATTCAGAATCCTGCGCGCAAGCAGAGTACAGGAATAGGGGGAGCTCAGCATATGAAAATCATTCGATATATCTTATTAGCTTTATTTGCTGCAGCAATCATTGTGCCAATGCTGGTGGTCATCTTTACAACGTTCAAATCAACAGCAGAAGTATTCAGCAACATTATGGGATTGCCAAGCAGCTGGAGTATTGAAAACTATGTATCTATCTTTGTAGAACAGCCAATGGCGAAATATTTTATGAACAGTGTCATTGTCACATTGTTCTCAGTATCTATTACGCTGATCCTTGCAAGCTTTATTGCTTACAGTGTCACGCGAATGTTCGGGTGGATCGGTGTTGTGATCTTTTCACTATTCACAATCGGTATGATGGTGCCGGCGCAGGTAAATATGATCCCGCTCTACCAGCTGGTTTTTGACCTCGGTCTGACAAACAGCCTGCTTGGATTAATTCTGGTAAATACAGCAGTCACACTGCCGGTAGCCGTCTTTATCCTGAGCGGATTCATGAAATCACTGCCAAAATCACTATTCGAAGCAGCAACAATCGACGGTGCAAACGAATGGAAAATGTATTACAAAATTGCGCTGCCATTATCAGTACCATCACTGGCAGCAACAGCGATCTTCCTTTTCGTGATGCACTGGAACGACCTGCTTTATCCGTTACTATTCATTACAAATAACGACTACAAAACACTCCCGCTCGCACTACTTGAATTCCAGGGAGAATACGCAACAAACTATCCATTACTATTCACAGGCGTTCTGATCGCATCAGCACCAATGATCATCGCCTACATCTTCCTGCAGCGCTACTTCATCGCAGGTATCACTGCCGGATCAGTGAAAGGATGATACTATGACAAAACCAAATCTTGAACTGAGCTGGATCCTGCTGGCATTGTTTCTAATATCAGCTGGTGTTGGGCTGATGAGTGTGTCGGTTTGGGTTACGGTGGTATGTGTGGTTTTGGGGATTGGGTGTGTGTTGAGGGTTTTGCCTGTTTTTGGGGAGTGAAGGCAGGGGAGAGTGAAGGCAGGGACAGACCCTGTCTTCGCTCTCCTTTTTTTACCCATAATAACCTGACAAATCTTCTTCCTCTAAATCATATTCTTCTAAAAGCGCACTGTAATCTCTTCGTTTACTTTCTGGCTGGCTCAGCTTTACAAAAAGCTCATTGATTAACTGCTGAATGTTATTTAGGTCCTTATCTTGTAAAAGGCCTTCTTCATGAGCCAGTTTCAGTACGCGAAGCCGCTTTTCGATTTCTTCAAATTTTCCCATTATCAATTCTCCTTTTTAAAAGCAGTTTTCATTCATTTAGCGTCAGCTTACCAATGTATTGTGATTTTTACAATTTGAGAAAGGACATAATTTCAAAATTCAAGAAGGTTTTTGCTGAATTATGTAGAATTATACATTAATTGTGTTTAGTGGTTCGGTCATTCATAGGTAAATCAGATGACTGGAGGCTGAAATATGAGGACAATCTGGAAGGTGGCAGGTGGGATTGGGATTGTAGCCGGGACTTTTGCAGCTGGCAGTGCGGTTGGTACGACTGGAGCGGAGACGGAGCTGCAGGGTGAAATGGTTGGTTATGATGAGCTGGTAAATGAGAAGAAGCTGCTTGAGGAAGAGCTTGCAGACATGCTGGAAACCAATGAACAGACTGCATCTGAATTAAGTGATCTTCAGGATGAGCTGGCTGATGCGATGAAGGTTATGGATGAACGTGAGCTTGTTCAAAGTGATTTAGAAAGTCTGCAGGAGGAATTAAATGCCGTTGAGGAAACGTTGGAAAGTGAACTTACAGCGGGCCGTGAAGACATTGCTGAACAATTAGAAGAGGAAAATGAAAAGCTAACATCTCTTCAATCGGAAATCTCAGAATTGGATGAAGTGCTTCTGTCAAAGCAGGATGAGTTAGCTCAGCTTGAAGGAGACATTTTAAAGGCAGCCGGTCAACCGGTCGAATTAACTGCCGGACAATTCATCGTCGGAATGGATGTACCACCCGGACGATATCAGGCAACCAATCTTGGAGAAGGGTCCAACTTTATCGTCTACAGTGCCAGTGGCGATTTACTCGTAAATACCATCCTCGGAGACAGCATAGTCGGAAGCGGCGACTACGTCTTCTTTGCAAGTGAAGGAGACCAGGTTGAAACCCATGAGGCAGTTCGCCTGGTTCCGGTTGAGTGAGGGGGGGAGTGGAGGCAGGGACAGACCCTGCCTTCGCTGGAAAGGAGTGGAGAAATGAAAATTGGACTATTACGCAGGTATGTGAGCCCAATGACAAAAGATATGGTGGCAGCATTGATTGCAAAAGAGCACCAAGCAGAGGTGATTTTCTTTCAGGCATCGGGCATTGATTTTGAAAATCGTCTGATCAGGGGTTTGACCCTGCAGCATGGCGACTGGGTTAATAGTGTGTCTTATTTTCCGGACGTCGTCTATAATGATGTGCCTCTGAAAAAGGATGAAAAACTTTACGAAAGGCTTGAGCAGTCGGGTATTCCTTTTACGACTCACAGGTTTGGGGTCAATAAGAAAACTTTTCAGCGAAGGATGTCAGAGAACCCTTATTTGTCAGCATTTTCGATTCCGACGATTACATATCAGGGTTTTCAATCCCTGGAACAGGCATTAGCTCAGTTTAAACAGATTTTTCTGAAGCCAAACAGGGGGCACAAGGGGGATGGGATGTACATCATCGAGCAAAAAGAGAACAATTTGCTGGTGACAGATACAGAAGGAACCGTCAACCGTTTTAACAAAGAAGAGGCCGAGAGCTTCTTTAACCTTCATGTAAATGAATTTTTTCATATCCAGCCTAAGTTTACAGCAACTACACAGGCTGGAGATCCCTATGTTATCCGCAGTTATGTAGGGAAAGATGGCACGGGTAAGTGGAAAGCCATCTTTCACTATGCAGCCATTGGCTTAAACAAAAATCCGATTGTAAACGTAAGCCAAGGCTCCTCTATCAGCTATATCCAACCCTTTTTAAAAACTCAATTCGGTGATCAACACCATCTAATCAGCAAAAAACTGAAAGAGAATGCCATCCGGGTGGCCGAACAAACAGAAGCCATCCTCGGCTTTAAAATAGACGCACTCGGCCTCGACATCTGCCTAACCAGCGAAGGCGATTACTACCTTTACGAAGTGAACGCATTCCCGGGAACCAGACCATTTGAAGCCCTGGTAGAAAAATTCGCTGTACCTTATGCGTTGTCTTTGAAGGGGTAGTGAAGGGAGGGACAGACCCTGCCTTCGCTCACCACACCCAAAAAGAAAGGAGTACAACATGGTTAGAAAACCAAGGCAGAAAAGTAAAAGCGGTATTTATCATGTAACGATTCGCGGAAATAATAGACAGTTAATTTTTTATGATGACGCGGACCGGCATTACTTATTAAGCAAGATTCAGAAGGTGAAAAGCGAAACGGGGTTTGAGCTTTATGCCTGGTGCCTGATGGACAATCATGTTCATTTGGTTATCAGGGAAAAGGAAGTATCGATATCTAAAATTATGCAAAGAGTTAATGGAAGTTTTAGTATGTATATGAATAAGAAACATTATGGTACAGGTCACACTTATGAAGGCAGATTTTATAGCAAGCCGATTGAGACCATTTTATATTTACATACAGTGATCCGATATACGCATCAGAATCCTGTAAGAAGTTTGATTACTTCCTTGCCATCTGATTATAAATGGAGCAGCTGTCGAGCTTATTATCAGAGTGATTCATTATTTGCACATCTGACTGACACAAAAGGAATTTTGAATTATTTCTCAAAGGATCCGCTAAAAGCTGTCTTGAAATTCAAAAGGTATACAGAATCTGTTTATGACCTTCCCCAGAAAAAATCCACATCAAAACCCTACTACACCGACACCGAGGTTCTTAACCTCATTCAATCAAAATTTCCCCAAATCAACATATCCCAAATTAAGCACCTGCCAGTAAAAGAAAGAAACGAAATCCTCAAACAACTGAAAAAAGAATTCACCGCAAACCAAATTTCCAGGATCGTGGGAATTGCTATTACGATTGTTTGGAAAGCTTGAATAGCGAAGGCAGGGACAGACCCTGCCTTCGCTCCCAGTCCACTTTCTCCCATCACTCTGATATAATAGACATTAATCAATTTGCAGGTATTTAGTAATAGATTTTTCTTCATCCATTCAGTTGTATAGAGGAGGAGTCAGGTTGAGTCAAACAGTAAAAAAGGCGATTATTCCTGCTGCGGGTCTTGGGACGAGGTTTTTGCCTGCAACGAAAGCGATGCCTAAAGAGATGCTACCGATCGTGGATAAGCCTGCTATTCAGTATATTGTTGAAGAGGCGGTGTCTTCGGGGATTGAGGATATCATTATTGTGACGGGTAAAGGGAAGCGGGCAATTGAGGATCATTTTGATTCTGCTTTTGAATTAGAAGCGAATCTTCAGGAGAAGGAAAAATATGATTTGCTTGAAAAGGTGAAGGAGTCTTCAAAGGTTGAGATTCATTACATTCGTCAAAAGGAGCCGCTTGGACTTGGACATGCTGTGTGGTGTGCCAGAAAGTTTATCGGTAACGAGCCTTTTGCTGTTTTACTTGGAGACGATATTGTTGAATCGGAGAAGCCTTGTCTGAAGCAATTAATTGAGCAGTATGAAGTGACCCAGTCGTCTTTGATTGGGGTTAAAACTGTTCCGGATGAGGAAGCTTATCGGTATGGCATTGTGGATTTCACAAATCAGGATGGGAAGCTTTTTGAAGTGAACCAGTTAGTTGAAAAGCCTGCACCCGGAACTGCTCCATCAAACTTAGCGATTATGGGGCGATATATTCTAACGCCTCAAATTTTTTCGTTTCTGGATCGTAAGGAAAGAGGCGCTGGTGGCGAGATCCAGTTAACTGATGCGATTCAGGGCTTGAGTGAGCATCAGCAGGTGTTTGCTTATGATTTTGATGGTGTCAGATATGATATTGGAGATAAAATTGGATTTATTAAAACGATTATTGAGTTTGGGCTGAAAAATCCTGAATTGAGAGAAGAGCTGGAGATCTATTTACGGGAAATTGTGGAGAAGCCGCATACGATTTAAAAAACCAGACCGGGGGCTCTCCGGTCTGGTTTTTTCGGTTATTTCAGCTGCATGGTGGTGATGCAGGTTGGGTCATCTTTGAATGTCAAAATTTCGGTTTCTGTTTCGTTGTCATCGTGTGTGATTTTGACCTGGAATGTCTGGTCACGTGGAAGCCAGAGGTACATAAAGTCGTTTTTATAGACCGGGACAGACCCCGTTATACTCTCTTAAATGGAATTAATTATAAAATCGAAGACTATTTTTCTTTCACTTGTGTATAATATAAATAGTTATATTTTCATGGTTCTATATAACTAATAAAATAGTGGAATTATTTAGAAAGAGGGGTTATTGAGATGAGAAAGGTGATATTAATTTTAGTTATGTCGAGTTTACTGGCGGGTTGTAATGGAGGACTAAGTTCTTTAACAGATCAGGTTTTTGCCAAAAATGCTCAACCGGCTGCAATTATCAATACTTTATATGAATCGGCGTTTGAAAATGATGAGGAAACTGTTGATCGGCTTTTAATGCATGTAGATGGATATGAGGGTGAATCTTATGAAGCGGTTGAGGAATTATCCGCTCATGTAATGGAGTTAGGGGGAGTGAACAATTTAAATATTACTGAAATTAAGAGAAATCAGATACAATCTGAAGTAGCAGAAGATTTGGAATACGACTATGGTGATAATTGGCGTGTTGTTTCTTCAGAGTTAGGCGGGGGTTATTCCTTCGTGTGGATTTTACAGAAAGTGGACAGCGAGCTGGTCATTGTATATTTAGAAGAGGTATATCTGGAAGATATCATTCAATAACAGGAAGTCTGAAGGTGCAGAGCCTTCAGACTTCTTTTTAATTTCACCGTTTTTCTGTTAGAACACCTATGTCAACTGCATCGTTGTAATACATGTTGGATCTTCTTCAAATGTTGATATTTCAGACTCGACTGTTTTACCCTCATGTTCGATTTTTACTTGATAAGTGTCGTCCCTGGGTAGCCAGAGATCAATAAAGCCGTTTTCAAATGTTGTCATGTTTTCATCAGCAATGATATTTCCTTCAGAGTCTTCGATATAGACATGAAATGTTTCTTCCACCATTTCCCCCTGACAGCCTGTGAGACTGTGGTACGTGCAGGGGTGGGTTTCATTTACATAGGGAGCAATTGAGACAAAGAAGTCTTCGGTGGAAATATCATAGACCGCTTCAGTGCCGTCTTCCTCCGTTACCATAAGCTCTTTTCCGTTGATAGATGCCTGTTCTGCCTGCGCTTCACGTGTGCTGAAGTCCTGAATCATTGACTGGATGTCAATGGACTCATTTTGGTTTTGTGATTGTTCTTCGCTCTCACTGTTACAGGCAACTAAAATAATTGAAGACAATAATAATAGAATGATTGATTTTAGTTTCATTCTGCGACTCTCCTTAGTCATTTTTATATACCCTATTATAGTATAAAAGCATAAAAGTTAAAGATTATCCTTCGTTTGGACAAAGAATGTTCAGGGTTGACTTCATGCTGAGTAGCGGATAAAAGGAAGATACACTAAAAAACTCGTATTCTCTGCAGAATACGAGTTAAAGCTTCTGAAATGCTGATGCGATTAATGAATATGATCCTAGTCAATTGTGATGGGATCAGTATGCAGCAGTTCTTCAATCATAAACTGACCATCTTCAAGGATGACCATGGATTCTGTGTGGAAACCGGTATATCGCGGTTCTCCTTCAGGTGCGAAAATGTAGAACCATTCTTCTGTCAAGACGATCGCCCTGTCTTCTGATACAACATCGATGCTGATCAGGTTTGTATGATCATGTTCTTCGGTAATGCCTTCAGAAGCCAGATAATCAATATAATCTCTCTGCTCGCTGGCACGCGAGCCGGTCGTGTATGGTGCAATGATTGAAAAATCCTGTTCATTGATGGCTTTGACAGAAAGGCTGTTGTAGTTCCTCATAAATGCTTCAACTTCCTCCTCCAGCCCGTCATGAAAGTTCAGATCAGTTGAAGACTCTGCAGTGACTGTATTTGTCTCAACAACTGTTTCATAATATGTTTCTGATCCGGCCGTTTCATATGAAGTAGGAGGGAGATGCCAGGCATCGCTTCTCTCTAGATCGCAGCCATGAATTTTAAAGCTGTCGTTGCTATATTCAAGTACCAGGTCACAGGTGTAGTTAACCGGATCCAGGCTGATATCGTCATAACTTGACTGCGTCATCATTGCTGCCGGCATACTCAGCATCAGGCTGTCAGGTTCCCCGACCGCTTTTGCCTCTTCCGGGTAAATGACTGCAACTGCCAGAAGCCCGCTGTAAATAAATTGATTTTCTTTTAAAGAAGTGATCTGCTCATTTAACTCCTTCTGATGATCCGGAGAGACATTTGTAAAATGATCGGAGTCAAAAGTTGCCATTGCTTTTAACAGATCTTCACTGTATTGCAGGTATTCATCAAGCAGCTGATCCGACTGTTCCTCTGAAAGTACGGGAACTTCAATGCTGTTTTCACCAGCAAGAATTTCTGTTTCTTCTGATGAAAATGCACCCCAGGGGAAGGTTGAAGTGGCTTTTGCCTTCAAACTGCTGCCAATTGGAATCGGGCCGATTGTATCTGTTCTGCCGTTATCATTAAAGGTAATTTCATTTCCATCAATATTGAGCTTAGTTTGAGCAGGTGATCCCTTTTGAAGGTTAAATGACACGTCCGCAAACTCTACTCTAGATCCAAGTGTCTGAACATCTCTGGTCAGATCTACAAGCTCAAGCTCCTGTTCGTCAGACATTTTACCAAACTCATTTGAAAATTCTGTCGTCATAGTATAGATGCCTGGTGTAAGGGGTCCTGCAGTCAAATTGCCGCCCTCAGCCGGTGTGGAAAGTGCTTTGTCATTCAGCTTCACCTCAGCCTGAACAGATTCATCAGGTAGTGGGAGCTCGATATATTGGTTAATTCCGGTTACAGCATACTTTTTAATGATACCTAAAAGCGGTTTTTGTTCGGTTAAAGTAAACAGCTGTGTGTCAGACGTGACGCTGAGTGATCTGAGAACAATATCTCTATCAAGTGCAAGGAGTGCTTCTGCCTCGAATTCACTGATGTTGCTGCCATCTTCATGCAGAACAAGCTTTTGAATCGTAGCCGCATCACCTTCTTTAAATGCCTGCGAAAACCTTTCAGCTGTTTGATCTGCTGAAAAATAGAGGCTTGTTCCGTAAATGCCTCCGATTAAAAGGATCAATATGGTAAGGGATGATGCGATGATCGTCTTTTCTTTTTTCGTCCGTTTCCTTTTGGGAGCAGGAGGAGGTGGAGCAGGCTGAATGACTTGCTCCTCCTGGTGAAGCGGCCTGCCGCAGGACAGACAGAATTTTTGATCGGCAGCTGCTTCAGCTCCGCATTCCTGACAAAATTTTTGCATCATTTTCCTCCTGTAGCTCTGTCATGTCGTTAGTGATCATATCAATTTGATCAAAATATAACTGATCGTCCAACACTGTAAGCGTCTATTTTTGGTTCGTTATATTGGAGTGTTTCATCCAGGTGATTATAGAAATAAAACATCTCCAAAGTGTTGACTTCAAAGGATGAATTTCCTGCTGCTTTAATCGGTGTCACATCATCTTTAAGGAATTCGAAGACCCTCAAAGCTGTTAATTCCTTCTGTCCAGATCAGGTTAAAATAAACCCATACTCATCAGGTCCCAGAATGAAGATTCAGCAATTGACAGACTAAACACAGCGAAAACAATAGAAACCAGAACGATATATGCCAGAAAACCATATAATGGATCTGCTGTTTTTGATTTCATCGTCATTAATGAACTGATGATATGAAGGGGAACAGAACCGATTACGATACTGACCGACAGAACGATCAAAATAACTGATAAAGTGTACATACTCATTAACGTTGTAAGCACTGCTGCTGCAAGGAAAATGATTGGAAGCAATATATGCGCACCAAATATAGCAGTAACTGATTTATATGAATCTTGTCGTCCAAATAGTTTATTAGATAAGAATAAACACGTGATCACGAGAAATACGATTGCAGCTGTAAACATGAGACTTTGAAAAAATACGCCGAAAAATGATGGTCCATAGCCACCAAATCCTCCAAATGTTGCCTGATACATAAGGTATGGCATAGATCCGAATAAAATAGAAAAAAGTATAATTGAAATTAAACCGTTTTTAAATTCTCCTTCTCCGGTCTGTAATGACTTCGAAGGGCTTTTTATGTATTGTTTGAAATAATTCCAGTAGCTTATTGAGGTCGCTTTCGCTTTTTCAATCGTTGGATTAGGTGTACTGCTGACTGCAGCAGCCTGATGCTGTTGCTGTACCTGCTCCTGCAAGGGTGGGGGTGCTGATGCCGCGTGCTGACTTTGCGCTGTAAAGCCCTCCTTTATTATCTCTGTCCCACAATTTCCGCAAAATTTTCCTGTTGATTGTTCATGACCGCAATTAACACAATTCATCCAATCACTCCTTAACATTTTTTAGTAAAAAAAGAGTACTTATAACCATTTCTTTATACCTATAATATTTTTATTGAATTACAAAGTCAACTGCTTTTAAGAAAATAATGGGAAAATCGTATGTGTGGTACTTATAGGTTTATTGTCGGGGGATAATTCGATTTGCAGTATAAAAAAACCCTTTACCTGGTCCTTATCAAATAAGGACCGGTAAAGGGTTCTGATTGAGGCTGACTTATTCACTCACAATTCTTCCTTCAACGCCAGGGATCGGCTGACCTGAAGCCAGTGCTTCTGTTAGAACTGCGCTGAGCAGTTCGCCGCTGTCGAATACAACGTCATCTGCACTGAACATTGTGTAGCCGTCTCCACCCGCTGCTGTGAAGTCATTTGTTGCGACTGTGTATACTTTTTCAGTATCAAGTGGCTCGCCGCCTACCAGCACTTCTGTTACACGGCTTCCTGCAGGAGCAGAAGCATCATACTTGAATGAGAAGCCTGAGATATGAAGGAAGCCTCCATTTTGCTCAGGTGCCATACGTACTGAATGCTCAAGTGCTGCAAGCAGCTGTTCGCCTGTTACATTCATTTGTACAAGTGTGTTGATGAATGGCAGGACTTCTTCAACTTCGCCGCGTGTTACTTCACCTGCATCGATTGAAGCTCTGATACCACCGCCGTTTGTAATGGCAATGTCAGTACCAAGTGTTGATCTCATTGCATCTGTAATCAGGTTACCAAGGTTTGTTTCCTGTGTTCTTACATTTTCTCTTGCGCCGTCAAGTGCAACTGGCGTTGAACCGACCACTTCATTTAAAAGCTCATCCAGGATATCCTGGTAAGGTGCAAAAATGTCTGCAATCTGCGGATCTTCTACTTTGTCCGCGCTGTCACGGTAAAGGAATCCATTTACCCCGATCAGCTCATCTCCTGAGAATAGAAGATTTGTATGGCCGGCAGCTTTTGTATACTCATATGCCTGAGTAACATAAGCATGCTCATACTTAACAGGTGTTTCGATTGTGTCGTGGCTGTGACCGCCGATGATCAGGTCAACGCCTTCAACTTCGTTAGCGATGTTGATATCAGTGTCCAGACCTGAATGAGAGAGAAGGATGATGTGATCTACTTCATCTTCAATTTCATCTACAATATCCTGTGTACGGGATACTTCATCCTGGAATTCAATGCCTTCGATATTCTTAGGGCTTGTCTTTTCAGCAGTATCAGTCGCAGTTACACCAACTACGCCAAATGTCTGGCCGCCGCGCTCGATCACTGTATAGTCATCAAGGAAATTCTCACCGTCTTCAAGAATATTTGCTGATACGATTGGGAAAGCTGCATTTCCTGCAACTTCTTCAAGGTACTCATGACCAAAGTTAAAGTCGTGGTTACCAGGAACCATCGCATCATAAGACATTTCTGTTAATGCCTCTAATGCTGGTACACCATCAAAATTGTTAACAAGTGCTGTACCGTGAAGCGTATCTCCAAGGTCAAACAGCATCGCGTCAGGATTTTCAGCTCTTACTTCATTTACAAGCGTAGAAACCTTCGCAAGACCCATGTGACCTTCATCTTCATCAAATGTGATTCTGCCGTGCATATCATTCGTATGAACGATCGGCATCACTGTAATATTCTCATCCATTAAGTCAAACATCTCATCAATATCCTCTGATGTCAGTGGCTTATTCGGCTTAAATGTCTTATCACTTTTATCAATCAGACCAAGCTCAGCCGCTGCTGCAACATAAGGCTCCGCTTCATCAGAAATACTGCGATAATCTTTGAAGTTCTTAAACGAATCATCTGAATAAGTATCTTTCAGGTTAAGGCTTCTTACAAGGTAAGTATAAGCCTGCTCCCTGGAAATTTTATTACCAGCATTGACTTCAGCTACATCTTCCTCAGTTAAAATACCAGTTCGGACTGCTGCTTCAAAATAAGCTGCCGCATCTCCGGAAACCCCTTGGAAAAGATCAGTCGAACCCTGAAGATCAATCCCCAGTTCCCCCACAAGCTCTACAATAAAAGTCTCAGTTGTAACAGGTGCCTTGACTGATTTCTTCGCATCTGCAGTCCCTGCATATGTAGAAAAAGTCAAACCAGCGGCTAAAGCGGTAATCAGAATCTTATTCTTCTGTGTTTGCATAGTAACCTCCCAAATAATATGTAGTGTTGCCTTTTCATCATATACATTATTGGAATCGCATACAATAAAGATTCGAAATTTTATAAAGAAATTAACGAATAGTTTACAAATTGGGGGGAGTGAAGGGAGGGACAGAGTGAAGGCAGGGACAGACCCTGTCTCCGCTCCAACAAAAAAAAGAAGGGAAAAATCCCTTCTCAATTTAACACTTAAAAATCAATCTTCATCGCTTCACCCATCAGCTTCGGCAGGTCAGTGTTATTTAGTAGTCCTGAAAACTTATGCGCCTGTGCACCATATGCATATACCGGTACGTCAACACCTGTGTGTGCGGATGTCGTCCATCCAACCAGCGCACGGTCACTGATGACTTCGTTGATTGCCATGGCTGCATTGTCTGTTTCTTCTATTAAAGCTGCTTCTTCTTCAGTCAATTCAATATTTGCATATTCTTTTACGATTTCACGGGCATTCGAGCGGTCTTCGTTCAGTTCAGCAGCCATTGTATCACCGGTTGCTTTTACGTCGTGAAGGACATCGATATTCAGGTCATACTCACCGTTTGATCCGACCGACATCCCGCCGGTTTCGTGGTCACCTGCAACAACGACAAGTGTATTTTTATCCTTTTTCGCGTATTCGATTGCAGCGGCTACCGCTTCATCAAATGCTTTTGTGTCATTCATTGCCCATGCTGCATCGTGCGCGTGGCCTGCCCAGTCGATTTGTGAACCTTCAACCATCAGGAAGAAGCCGTCTTTATCCTGTTCAAGTGCATTAAGCGCTGCGCCGGTCATATCTGCAAGGCTTGGCTGATCCGTTTCACCGCGCTCAAGCTCCGGAGCCATCGCATCGTCAGCAAATAGTCCGAGCAGCTTGCCACTTTTAGCTGAAGTCAGTTCATCTGAATTGGTTACATATTCATAGCCATCTGCCTCTGCAGATTCAATCAGGTTCAGTTCAGGCTGCTTTCCGCCTTCTGATTCAGGGAGGAAATAGTCGCGTCCGCCACCCAGTAGAACGTCTACACCATTTTCAAAATACTGAGGTGCAATACCCGCTTCATTTCCACGCGACTCAACACTTGAACCAAATACAGCAGGTGTTGCGTGTGTGATTGTAGAAGTCGCAACAAGACCGGTAGACTTACCAGCTTCCTCAGCTGCATCTAAAATAGAATCCACCTGCTCACCATCAGGCGTCACCCCAACCATTCCGTTATTCGTCTTCTCACCAGTCGCCATTGCAGTACCCGCAGCAGCAGAATCCGTTACTTCAGTATCCGCAGAATACGTCTGCATCAATCCCTTTACAAAAGGATCAAAAGAAGACTCCTCACCTTTAAACCAGCGATAGTTCGTTGCGTAAGAAGCGTTGTAACCATCCGGAA
The DNA here is from genome assembly GCF_034427455.1 of Jeotgalibacillus haloalkalitolerans. Taxonomy (NCBI): domain Bacteria; kingdom Bacillati; phylum Bacillota; class Bacilli; order Caryophanales; family Caryophanaceae; genus Jeotgalibacillus; species Jeotgalibacillus haloalkalitolerans. The sequence continues at coordinate 896,542 of NZ_JAXQNN010000001.1, forward strand.
TCATATAAATCACATTATGTACTTTTTCATTTCCCTGACCGGCCCAATCCGGCTTCCCTGACGCAGTCGACTCCTCATTTTGAGTGCCAATCGCAATCCCTGATAAAACAAGTCCTCCTGAAAGTGCAAGTAAAGCAGTTTTCTTCAACATGTTTTCCTGTCTCCCTTCAAAATAGCTTACGGGATGTAGGTTAGCAAAGGATTGTAAAGAAGTGATTACGAGATTGTAAATATAGAGAAAGATGGAACTAATATACTTTTAAAAGGGTTTTAATGGTAATTATGAGTGTTTGAGTGAAGGGAGGGACAGACCCTGCCTTCAGTCTACCCATCAGGAAAAATTTATCTTAATTTGACAAAATAAAGATATCTTTTTTGGTAGCAGCCGATTATAATACTCTTGTAATTATAAAAATGTAGAGGAAGATGAAGGGTGAAAAAGTTGCTGTCGGTGGTTTTTGCTATGCTGTTGGTTGTTAGTAGCTTTCCGGTGAGTGGTTTTGCAGCTGTAGATCAAGGAGAATTGGATACATATCTTGCTGAGATTCAGTGGACTGAAGATGAGTTAGATACATATTTAGAGTACTACGGATACAGAATCAGTGATTTTGAATCGTTTGAAGAGCTGGAGGATTTTCTGGGGCCGGTGATCACTGAGGAAAGTCTGCAGGAGTTATTGGACGCATATGGTTTAACGCGTGAAGAGCTTGATGAAATCATGGCGTTATATGGTGAAACGGTTGAGGATTATTTATTTATTGATGACATTGAATTTTATATTATAGATCGAGCAGAATTAGACGCATACCTTGCTGAGATTCAGTGGACTGAAGATGAGCTGGATACGTATTTATGGGAGTATTACGGGTATAGAATCAGTGATTTTATATCTTTTGAAGAGCTGGAGGATTTCCTTGGGCCGGTGATCACTGAAGAAAGTCTTCAGGAATTATTGGATGCATATGGCTTAACGCGTGAAGAGTTAGATGAAATTTTAGCTTTATATGGTGAAACGGTTGAGGATTATACATTTATCGATGATATTGAATTCTATATTTTAGAAGAGTTGTATTATGAAGAAGACTACTATTATGATGATTTGTTTAGTGAATTTGGATTGACTGAAGAGGAGTTAGACCGTTTATTTACTCATCTTGACACGCTTGATTTTGCTGCAATTGAAGCGAGACTTGATGCAGTCTATAATCGTCTGATGGCTTTAGAAGAGTTTGAATCTGCGACTGAATTATCAGCTGAGCAAATTGCTGAATTACTATCAATCATGCAGGAATTGCTTGATATTTTTGAAATGGATGCTACTTTTACATTAGTAAAAAGCGGTGAAGAGAAATCAATTTCATTGGCTGAGTTAATTTCAATGACCAGTATTGAGGACTATGATCTAGTAATTTCACTGTTTTCTAAGCAGGGTGAATTTTTAGCGGATTTCATTTTGACAAATGAAATGTTCGGATCTGATCTGATTAAAGAAACTGCAGAAGATCTTCCTGTGGTTGAAGAAGCTGTAGAAACGAAGAAGGAAGTGAAAGCACAGGAAACAGCAAAGGAAACTGCTGTCACTGGAACTGCTGCTGTTACGAAAACGGTAAAGGGTGAAAAGCTCCCTTATACAGGCGCGAATTATCTGGCAAAAGTATTGCTTGGTCTTTCAGTTTTAGCGATGGGTATATGGGCAGTGCGACGTTATCGCAGACAGGAAGCTTAAAATGGACTCAAGAAATGCCCGCAGAACGCGTAAGTTGCGCCTGAAAAAGAGTATTTTTTTATTATTTGGTGTGGGGCTCATTTCATTTGGCTTCTGGTTTGCCAGTTCGAATGCTTTTCCTTTGATAAAAGGATACTACCTTTATAAAACAAGTGCAGAATCGCACCAGGTATCAGAAATTAAAGCTGAAAATGTCGTGAAAGACGATAGGTTGTCGACAAGAAAAGCAGAAAACCCAATTGATGAGCCTTTATATCCGGAAGTGCCTGAAATCGGAGATCATATGGGCGAATTAATCATTCCAAAACTTGATGTCAGTCTACCCATTTATCATGGCACAGATGAAGATGAACTGGAAAAGGGTGTAGGTCACTATGCAGGTAGTGTGCTTCCCGGTGAACAGGATAACTCCGTTTTAGCAGGACACCGGGATACAGTATTCCGAAGACTGGGTGAAGTGGGCGAAGACGACCTGCTGACAGTCGTGACCGAAGCAGGAAGCTTTACGTACAAGGTACGAAAAGTCAGGATCGTCGATGAAGACGACCGTTCTATCATCGTACCAAAGCCAAAAGCTACCCTGACCCTCTCCACCTGCTATCCATTTGATGCAATCGGCTACACAACAGAAAGATATATACTCATTGCAGACTTAATTAAAAGTGAACGATAAACAGCGTCTCCCATATTGGGACCGCTGTTTTTTTGGGAGTGGAGGGAGGGACAGACCCTGCCTTCGCTCTCCCGCCGGTGACCAGTGGAGACAGGGACAGACCCTCCCTTCACTGCAAAAATCATATATTCACTACACAAAATAAACAACCCCGTCCAATCAAATTGACGGGGTTGTTGTTGTTCTTCTATGATTTATCCAATTAATATCCAATAAGTGATCGTTTAAATGTAAGCGTTTACTTTTAGGGTAGGAAGGAGGATATGCAATTCTATATTATTTTAAAGGGAGTGGGCGTATGAGAAAGTATGGAGTGCTGTTTGTTTTACTTTTGTCTTTTTCTTTTGTTGGTATATTAAATGATGCTGAGGCAGAGCAGCCGGAGTCGTCTTATTGGTATCCTGATGAGCTGTTGAATTGGAGTCCTGAAGGTGATAAGGATGCGGTCTTTAATCAAAGTACGGTTCCTTTAGCTGAAAGGGAAGGTGGGAAGTCTGAGGCGAGGCTGGTTGCTTTGTCTGCGATGAATCCTTCTACCAGCGGAGTTCCTTCGCAGGGGGGAAATTCTTTTTATGCAAATACGTTTAGTTATTGGCAGTACGTAGACTTGATGGTTTACTGGGCAGGCTCTGCCGGGGAAGGGATTATTACACCGCCAAGTGCAGATGTGATTGATAATGCTCATCGAAATGGTGTGCCGATTCTTGGAAATGTTTTCTTTCCTCCGAAGGTTTATGGCGGGAAGGATGAGTGGGTGGATCAGATGCTCACGCAAGATGAGGCTGGTTCTTTTCCGGCAGCTGATCAACTCTTAAAAGTGGCAGCGTACTACGGTTTTGATGGATGGTTTATTAATCAGGAAACTGAAGGCGGAACACCTGAGGACGCGAAGCTGATGCAGGCGTTTTTGATTTATCTTCAGGAGAAGAAGCCGGAACATATGGAGATTATGTGGTATGACTCTATGACAGAAGACGGCAGTATTGACTGGCAAAACTATTTGACTGATAAAAATAAGATATTCCTGCAGGATGGATCAATGAAGGTAGCTGATCATATG